>CAZYYK010000010.1:0-20896 GCA_964651135.1 uncultured Gammaproteobacteria bacterium
ACTCTGCCCCTAATTTAGTCAATGGAAATTAACTGTTTGCGTATGATTCAGCTTCTTTAGGCAAGTTTGCGGATAATGTATCATAAACTTCCTGATTCACTGTATCAACATATATACGTATTTTGGGTTCAGTGCCGCTTTTTCTTATAAGGGCATAAGAGCCGTCTTTAAGATAGATTTTCAAACCGTCTCCGCCTTCTTTGTAAGCGCACATTTTTTTGTAGTATTTCTTTGTTCTTTCTGTATCCACTTCAAAACCGCAGAGTTTATCTTCCGCACCTTCAAGGTATTTTTCGAAACCTTTTACGGCTTTATCCTGTTTTTCATAGCCTTCTTTTGTTCTTGGGAAAGAAATGCCTATATTTACCGTTCTTTGGTTTTGTGTGGCTGTTTTTTCTTTTATTTCCTTCAAGATTTCGCTAACGGGTTTGCCTTCTGTTGCAACTAAGTCTAAAATGGTTGAAACCGCAACAAAACCGTCTTTTTCGGGAATATGACCTCTTATTGTGAAACCGCCCGATTCTTCGCCTGCTAAAATTGCGGGTTTGGATGTGTGTTCCAGTTCAAGCATTTTGCCGCCCAGATACTTAAACCCTACGGGCGTATCTTCAACGTCAATATCAAAGCCTTCCTGTGCGTTGAAATAATTTGCCAAAGCGCGAAGCTGGTCGGATGTGGCACAGTTTTTAATAATTGTGCCCTGTTTCATACCCTTATTTTTAATTAAGTGGTAAGATGCAAGCGTTAAAACATCCGCTGCGGGAATAAACTTGCCGTTTTCATCAACAATGCCGAATCTATCAGAATCGCCGTCCGTCATAATACCTATTTTTAAGGGGTTTGTAGATTTTGTAATCGCTTCTTTCAATTTTGCGGCATTTTCATCACTCGGCTCGGGGCCTTTCGTTCTTGAATGTAAAACACCGCTCAACTGCACGCCGTTTTCCTGCATCATGCGCGGCAAATAGTATCCGCCCGTGCCGCCAAAATCTTCATAATATATATCGATGCCGGCATGCGCAATGTTTGCAAAATCAATTAAATTATTTTCTTTTATGTGTTTTGCATAAATTTCATAAGGATTAAAAGTGGAAACCTTACCTTTTTCACCATAATGCCGTTTGTCTATGCGCCCTTTGTGCGTTGTTCTTTTCATTGTTTCAACAAGTCTGTCAACAACATTGCCGTCTGCAACCGCACCTTCATCGGTTAGGAAGTTATAGCCGCCTTCATCCCAAGGATTATGGCTTGCCGTTAAAAGAACGGTTATGGGAAGTTTAGCCTTCATGGTTGCCACGGCCAAAACAGGTGATGCCACGGGAGCATGTTTTCGGTGGCGGTCATCTTCCAATATCGGCATTTGAACGTTTATGCCCTGTTCCAAAAATAAATCCCTTATTGCGGGAGCATATTTTTCAGTGGCTTGCCTGGTGTCTCCGCCAATCATAACAGTATCTGCGCCCATTTCTTTTGCATAAGTAATTGCTGCCTGAGTTATTGTATAAACCAGCTTGTCGCTAAAATCTTCTCCAAGAGTGCCTCTGTAACCGGATGTTGAGGTTCTTAACTTTTCTGCTGCCTCAGCACCTTCTTTTGTATCCAGTAATTTTTGGCTTCTTGCTTCAAAACTAACAGTGTCCATGCCCATTGGCTTTGTGCGGTAAGGCGCATTTAAACCCGAAATTTTGGGGCTGAAAATAGCACCTTGCATCAATGTAATTGCAGGTATTCTCACTTTTTCTCTCCTTATTTTTCACTAACAACACGTTTGTGCATGTTAAAAACACGTGAATATTTTTTTTTGCTTATTTCCAAAAAAAATTAATCCTGCGTTACAACAATGTCGCAAGGAACATCTAGAGCATTTTTTGGCACTTCTTCAAAAAGGAGTTCTTTTGGCACAACTGCAATTTTTAAAGCCTTAATATTTTTTTCTCTGAAAAATCTATCGTAATAACCCATGCCCCAGCCAAGTCTGTTTCCTTTTTTGTCGGCACAAAGGGCAGGTACAAAAACAATATCCAAGCAATCAAGCGTCTTTAAAGCGCTTGTTTTGGGCTCTAAAATTTTATATTTATTTTCAAAAAGTTCATCTCCTGCACTGTAAGCGCAAATTTCCATACTTTCGCCCAAGCAGCGGGGAAGATAAAAATTCTTTTTAGAATTTATAAGCGGGAGTAAATTTATCTCTCCGTATTTGGGATAAAAAAGCATAACATTTTTAGCCTCCTTAAAGGCTTTAAGCTCCGTAATTTTTTGGCAAATTGCAGAAGAAATTTTTTCAATTTTATCACTGGAACAAATGGCGCAGCGGATTTCTTTGCATTTAATTCTTAGCAGTTTTTTATTTTGAACTGATTGGAACTGTTGCATAAGTTTTCTTTACACTATCTTTAAAGCGAAGTTCTTTTTTTGTTTCTTCCTCTTTGGGCTTGAACTCCTCTTGCTGGTATTGTGCCAAATATTTAATAAGTTGTTCGCTATACATAAATTAACCTGCCTTCTTAATTATATTAAACCCAACCTCGAAAATAATTTTCAAAATTACGGTTTTAATTTACATTTTTTTACAATATCAACTGTATACCTTATCCGCCAAAATATGAATGTGCAGGTGAAAAACCTCTTGCCCTGCGCCTCGTCCGGTGTGGATAATTGTTTTGTAATCAGTGATACCTAATTTTTCACTAACCCCTTTAACTCCCCAAACTAAATCAGCAGCAAGCTTTTTGTCGCTAAGCGCATTAAGGCTTTCAATATGCTCCTTCGGAATTACAAGCAAATGCGTTGGAGCTTTGGGGTGTATGTCTTTTATGACAAAAATATTATCAGTTTCGTAAATAAAATCACTTTTAACTTCTTTGTTGGCAATCTTACAGAATATGCAGCCGCTCATTTTTCTTCCTTTGCTGGTTAGGTTGTAAGTATCATTATACAACATCAAAATTATCGGGTCAAAAAAATATTAAAAATTAATGTTACTTAATAAAACCGCATAAAGTGACACAAATGTTTTAATAGTGTATAATTTTACTATGAAGAAGATACTTTGCGCTTTTATAATATTCTCTATGCTTTTAACACCGTGTTTTGCCGCCATACGGGGACACGTTGAGCAAACTGATACCCAAAAAGAACAACTTGATAAAAGGCTTTTCACGGGGGAATATTCTGTTTTAAAGGAAGATAAAACCATTAAAATGACGGTTTCACAGATGTTAAGTTCTGGCTATACGCAAATTGGCGACGAATTTTTTGCAGAAATTTCGCAAAACGTTGTAACAGATAAGGGACTTGTTATACCGATAGGCACAATCGTGCATGGGGTTGTAAAAGCTATGTGCGAACCAAAGCGCATGGGGCGCGACGGCTGGGTTGCGCTTGATTTTAACTATTTAATAACACCGGACGGGCGGCAAATTCCCATCCAGGGCTCTGTTTCCACAAAAGATAGCGCGGCAAAAGAAACGATTGAGGTTGTGGCAGAGCATGTCGGCTACACAGCATTAGGCGGCATTGCAGGCGGCTTTATGGCGCTTAACCTTTTGGGTCTTGAGGCTGCCATTGCTTCAAACGGTTATACGCTTGCCGGAGGTGCCGCCATTGGGGGCGCCATAGGCTTAATTCAAGCTATCAGAAGAAAAGGCGACAGCGTTTTAATAAAACCGGGCGATGAATTAAAAATAAAAATGCTCACCAATATTGAGCTCCCCGTTTTTACAAAAGATGCCTTCAGGCAGGAAGAATTAAAATATGACGGGCTTGAAGTTAAAATTAACAAAGTAAAGTTTGAAAAAGACCCCTTTGGGATTGATAACACAATAACTCTTACCCTTGTCATTAACAACAGAAGCAAAAAAACTTTTTCAGCGTTTGATATAGCAATGGTAAGCGATCTGGAAGCCGTTTTCCACCCTTCCCCCTTCAATGCCGACGATTCCCTCTGGTTCAGAACAATAGCGCCCGGCGATAACGTTATAGGGCAGTTATCATTTAGTGTTAACGACAAAAAACGCAAACACTGGCTTGTTTTTTATGATAAATCCACAAGAAAACCTCTTGCAAAATTTTCCGTTGATAACGCAAACCAAGATTTGGAAGAACAAAAAAATAAAAAGCATAAAAAGTCCTAAAGGGGGCAATTTCTCACGGCTTTTTGTTTTTATTTATATAAGAAGGAAAGGCGTTTTTGAAGTATGCAGGTGAGTGGTGTAAATACGTTACCGGTGCAGTTTCGGGGTATAATTATAAAACATCCCGAAGAAAACACTAATGCCAAAAATAAAGCCCAAAAAAGCCCCGAAACAATAAAAAGGCAAAAAATTGCCGGTTTTGCCCTTGGGGGTGCTGTTTTATTAAGCATCGCAGGCGTTTTACTTCAACCAAGGCTTTTTGGCACAAAAATTAAGAAACTTCTTTCTGAAAAAGGTTCGAACATAAACTTTTTTACAAATTTTACAAGCGCCAAAGATGCCTATCCTAAAAAGTTTTTAGGGCGTTTCAAAATAACCGATTGGTTTGAGAAAAAAACATCGCACCTGTATGAAAATACCGGCATTAAAATGACAAAAAGGGCTTATACAAAAGTGCAAAAGCTTTACCAGAAGGCTGATAAGGAAATTTCATCGCTTTTGGAATATATCACAAAAAAAGGTGAGGGCCTTGATGATGTTATAAAAATTGAAGGTTTGGGCGAGAAAAAACGCTCTGATTGGATTAAATATTTAAAAGAATTGATGGGAAAAAGAACATCGCAATTGGATGATTTGGTGAGTGAAGGTTCTCAAAACGCAAGGTTTGGGGCGATTAATCAAGCAACAGAAGGAATAGACACAAAATTCAGAAGCGAAGTTGGAAACTGTTTAAAAAACAGAAATCATAAAAAATTAAGAACTGTTTTTATAGCCGAAGATCTTTTGAAGAATGAAAAAAGCGCACTTGCCGAAGCTTTGGCACAAAAGCGCGGGCTTATTACAAATGCCAATGAAGGCGGCACGCATGAACAAATTTCAGCTGTTTTAAGAGCCATTGCACCTGTGGAAACGCGAAATTCAGGCTTGGGAAGCCTTTTAAAGCGCTCTGCGAAAGCATTGAACAGGGCAACTAACATGGAAGCAAATGACTTGTTTGATAAATTCAGAGATATAAAAGTGGGCTGTGCGCCAGTTGATTTTTACTTAAACGCAGGCACTTTGGGCTTGACGGGCTTGTATGTTGCACAGGCTAAAAATAAGGAAGAGCGCAGAAGCGTTGCGCTCACCAACGGTATTCCCTTGATTATAGGCGCTGCCACAACCACACTCGCAACAATGAAAATGATTGCGGGGGCAAAATCTTTGCTTTTGGGAATTGCTTCAACAATAGTTGCAAACAGTCTAGGACGTTTGGTTGATAAGGAATATAAAAAATACAGCGCCAAAAAACACGATACGGAAGTTTCAATTCCAACATTAAGATTGGGTGAAATTCCAAATATCTTGAATGTGCAAGTTTAAAATTTAAAAACGCTTTTTTAAGCCCCTCTCGGGGCTTTTATTTTTATGTATTAAGAATTATTAACCGTGGCGATTTTTAAAAGGCAATTTTTTAAAAACGAAATACTTTATATATATGTAATAAACAATAAAGAAATAAAAATAGCTTACATAACTTCATATACTACCTAATCACACACTAACCTTCACTTCACACGAGAATTACTTAACAGTATTTCAACGGCTTTTATTATAAAGGCCGTTTTTTATTGGAAATCGAAAAGCTCCATTGTTCATTTCTAAATTATCTGATATAATAATTTGAATAATACCGGTGACAGTGTCAAAAAAGGTACAATAAATGAAAAATAAAGGGTTCACGCTTGCTGAAATATTAATAACTTTGGCGATAATTGGCGTTGTTGCGGCACTCACAATCCCCACGGTTGTGCGCTCAATTCAAGAGCAGCAATTGAAAACCCAATTTAAAAAAGTTTATAACACCCTGAATTTAGCACTTAGCAAAACATATTTTGACCTGGGCGAATTCCCAAAATGCTATATAGACCCAGCCGGCACAGGAGAGGAAGGTTGGTACACGAAAATAGATTGCCAAAATTTTTATAATTCGCTGGCAAGTAACTTAAGAGTAATTAAGTATTGCAAAAGCGGTACCGCCTCTGAAGGCGGCTGTATTGCACAATATCCCCAGCTTGACACTTCCAGCCCCAGCTCTTGTGCATCTAACGCTTATAACATAAATACTATCTCAAATTCCTCTAAAGTATGGGTTTTGGCAGACGGAACAATTTTATTTACATACAGTGGCGGCACTTATCCCATGTTTGCAGTTGATATAAATGGGATAAAGAAGCCCAATAAATGGGGTTATGATGTTTTTGCAATAGATATCATAAAAGAAAATAACAAATTTAAACTTTCGGATATATCCTGCGGGTATCAAATGGTGAGTACGGGCGGCAGAAAATTTACAACAATGCTTAAGTGGGTTTACAGTAATTAAAGCTTGATTAAGTGGATTACAATGTGCTACAATTGCTTTATGTACGATTACATTAAAGGCAGGTTAATATCAAAAAATGCTCCAAAAATTGTTGTGGAAAATGGCGGCGTAGGCTGGGGCTTTTTATGTAACAAAAGAACGGCAAGCCTTCTGCCTGATATCGGTTCAGACGTTAAAATTTATACAAAACTAATTCACAAGGAAGATTCTATGCTTTTGTGCGGTTTTGCGCTTATGGAAGATAGGGTGATTTTTGATATTTTAACAACCGTAAGCGGGGTGGGCACAAAAGTTGCTATGGTTTTATTGGATGAGTTTTCGGGTTCCGAACTTATAGGGGCAGTGATTTCTGGCGACTATAAGCTTATTTCGCGCGCAAAAGGTGTGGGGCCAAAGCTTGCGCAAAAAATTATCCTTGAATTAAAAGATAAGTTGACAAATTCTGCCGCAACCCTTGATATTATTTCATCAAAAGTGAAACAAGAAGGCCTAAATGTATCCTGCGACACTATATCCGAAGTGCAAACAATTCTGCAGTCTTTGGGCTGGGGGGTTAGCGAATACACATGTGCCGTTAAAGATGCCGTTTGCAAAATTGAAAAAGACAACAGCGAGGAGCTTTTAAAAGAGGCTCTTAAAATATTATCTATGGGATAGGAAGATATGACCAATAAAAAACTTAAAATACTTTTTACATCAGCAGAAGTTGCGCCTTTTTCAAAAGTGGGCGGTTTGGCGGATGTTGTGGGCGAACTGCCGCAGTATTTGGAACATCAAAACTGCGAAACTGCAATTTTTACGCCGCTTTACGGCTGTATTGACCAGCAAAAGTGGGGTATTAAAGAGCTTGAAAATTCCGAACTTAAAATAAACATGGGGCACACGCAGCATATATTTAAATTAAAGACGGCAAAACTTCCAAACACGGATATAAATGTATTTTTTGTGGATAACCCCAAGTATTTTTCTTGTTTTGATTGCGTTTACCCCCAGTGGGTTGATGAAATATATGAAGCGCAAAGGTATGTGAGCTTTTGTTTGGCGGTGCTTGAATATGCCAAACTTTTAAATTTTAAGCCTGATGTAATTCACACAAACGACTGGCACACGGCAATGATACCCGTATATTTAAAAAGCAATTATAAAAATGACGAATTTTATAAAAATACAAAATCGGTTTTTGAAATTCACAATTTAGCTTATCAGGGCGCTTGTGATAAATCCATTATAGATTTTGCAAATATGCACTGGGACAACGTTTACCACGATAATTGCCTGGAGCATTACGGGCAGGTGAACTGGGTTAAGGGTGCAATTTATTGTGCGGATAAGATTTTAACGGTGTCCCCGCGCTACGCGCAAGAAATTTTAGGCGGTGATTTTGGCGAAGGGATGGATTACACGCTAAGGGGGCAGACGCATAAAATAAGGGGTATTTTAAACGGCACAAAATACGATAAAAAATTCGATATAAAAGAAAAAGCGCCCCTAAAGGAAAAGGTGCAGGAAATGTTCGGGCTTGCTAAAAACCCCAATCGCCCTTTAGTTGCAATGATTTCAAGGCTTGTTTATCAAAAGGGGCTGGAATTAATAGACAGTGCAAAATTTGATTTAATGAAACTTCCCTGCGATTTTGTTTTTTTGGGAACGGGCGAATACGGTTATGAAAGAATGCTTATATGGGCTTCGAACAATTCTTCGAACATCCGCGCCTGGGTTGATTTTAAGGCTGATTTATCCGACGAAATTTATAAAGCGTCCGATATCTTTTTAATGCCTTCTTTGTTTGAACCTTGCGGAATTTCGCAAATGATTGCATTAAAATATGCGTCAATTCCCGTTGTGCGCGCTGTGGGCGGGCTTGATGACACAATTATTGCATATCCCAATAAACACGCCAACGGCTTTAAGTTTTTGGGGTACAATCCGCGCTCTATGGTAAATGAAATCAAAAACGCTGTTTGGACATATTATGACAGGAGGGCGGATTGGGAAGCGCTTGTTCAAAACGCGCTTAATTCCAAATTCACGTGGGATGAAAGTGCCAAAAAATACACAGACGTTTACCATGAAATTTTAAGTTAAAGGAGTTCAAAATGAAAGCAAGGCAAGGCTTTGGCTTAGCGGAAATAATTATAACAATATTATTAATTGCAATGTTTGCGGCTTTTGCAATTGTATCTTTTGCACAAAAAAATAAAACCGCACCTTACGGGCAGCATTTTGGAAACCCCGTTTCAAAAGTTATTTTCTAAATATTCAAAAAGCTTGCTGAATTTTGGCAAAAGCTGTTTTGGCGGCACTTCCTCATCAATTTCAATTGTAATTGTGGGAATTTCGCGCTCAATGCCGCAATAAGTGCCAAAACTGCCGTGCGTCGGGTATCCTATATCTTTTTGAACGGGATATCCCAAAATATCCGAGATTTTTTCTGCTAATTCCGGCGTTATCGGGCAATTTTTGGCGCAATCGTAGTTGATAATTTTAAAAGGCGAGTGGATTGTTATAATTGCATCAAATTCGTTATTTTTTATAAGTTCAATAAGGAATTTTGTTTCATCTTCGCTTCCCGCACTTTTGCCGCCGTAATAATCGGATGTGACATCGGTTTTTGCCCAATTGGCTGTGGGAAAATTTCTGTTTAAATCCACCCCGTTTTTATTTTTCCTTGTGCTGGTTTTGTTCAAGCGCGGCACAAAAAACATTCTGTTTTTGCCGCAGGGGCAATTTTTTTCCAAGTATTGATTTATAAAATATTCGCCCGCCTCTTCATCCCCGTGAAAAACACCAATTACGAGAATTGTTTTTTCATAATTGGTGTTGTTTTTTATAATTAAATCTTGCTCCATTTCTTTGGCTCCTGTCAAATTTCTAAAAGAAATTTGTTCGCTCCCGCCGCTAGCGCTCTGGTTGCAACGTCGCCATCGTTATGCTGCGTTGCCGTTGCTAATCGCAACGTCAACATCCGCACCGGCTGCCGCTTTTTAATTAATTCTTGCAAACATATACCCTATACCGCGTGCGGTTAAAATTAATTCGGGGTTGGCAGGGTCTGTTTCAAGTTTGGAACGAAGCCTTGAAATGTGCACGTCCACAACGCGGGTGTCAATTCTGTGATCTGCGGGATAAGACCAAACGTGCTGTAAAATTTCGTTTCTTGAAAACGCCTGGCCTGAATTGTTAACCATAAGCTCAAGCAGGCTGAATTCCATACCTGTCAAGCGGATACGTTCATTTTTTCTGTATACCTGGCGTCTTGCCGTATCAATTTTTATGCTGCCTGTTGTAATAACATTTTTAGGAATTTTAGCGCCGCTTGGAGTGGGGCTTGCGCCTGATTCTTTAGTGTTTGTTCTTCTTAAAACTGCTTTAACCCTTGCCTCAAGTTCTTTGGGGCTGAAAGGCTTAATAACATAATCATCAGCACCAAGTTCAAGTCCTGTAATTCTTTCAGATACATCGCCAAGAGCGGTTAATATAATAATAGGCACATCAGATGTGCGTCTGATTTCCCTTGTAACGCCATAGCCGTCCATTTTGGGCATCATAACATCCAATATAACCAAATCAGGATTGGATTTATTGAAAACCTCAACTGCTTCTTCCCCGTCTTCAGCGGTAACAACGTCGTAGCCAACCATTTTCAAACGAGTTTCTAAAATTCTGCGAATGCTGGCTTCATCATCCGCAACTAAAATCTTTTGTTTTGAATCGGTGGACTCATTCAAAGCTTCATCTGTCATTACTTTCAATCCTTCTATTATAAAAACTACACACTTGTTTTATTACAAAATATTTACTTTTATAAATTTATATTAACACAAGTACAAAAAAAATAAAAGCCTTTTTTTAAAAAATAAGATATAATACAAAGGGAATATCTTGGCAGCCTGAAAGAGCAAAAACAAAAAGGGGCAAAATGAAGATAAAGCCTGTAAAAATTCCTCAAATAATAAATTTAAATTGCCAACGCTTAAAAGTTCTTTTAAAAAAAGAGCAAAATAAAAGCCAACCTAAAAGTTGGCTTGGTTAGTATAACCTATAGAATAGGAAACGAGTATATTTTTTAAAAGTTTTAAGCAAGCCTTATGGCGCTTTTTGATATTGAATTATCAAGCTGGCTTGATATGCTTTCATATTCAGCCTCAGCGGCTTTTACCTTAACTTCAATTTGCAATTTCTCTTGTTCCAGCTCTTTTTCCTGCTGGTTAATCTGCTCTTTTGCCATTCTGGCATATTCTTCCAGTTCTTGTTTATAAATCTGATTGAATAACAAAGCGGGCTGCACTGTGCCATCCCCATATTGTCCGCTGCCGCTGGGATCCAGAATATTTTGATATTGCCCTCCTGTATCCATCCCATTTTGCTGTAATTGTTCCAGGTAGGCGTTGGATTTAACCATCGCTGAATTGTAAGCCACCTGGGATGATGTATTCATGAACCCAATCTGCGTTCCGTAATATCTGGAAGATGTGCCCGCCATTTCATTAAACGTTATAATACCGTCTGCAATGTTGCTGGCGTAATTTTCTAAATCCATCACTTCCTGAGATATATCGATTTGCTTTTGGGTGAGTTGATTAATACGGTTTCTCAACTCTTGCTTTCTGAGCGCAAGTAAAACCCAAGTCATCTTTGCCTCCTAACCTATCACATATAATTTTAAACTAACCTTATCTATATAAAAACATCCTTTCTTGGAAAAGTGCCTAAATTGAAAAGATGAGTTAATATATCTTAACATACGATTCAGCAAAACATGTTGTATAATTAATTATATGAAGAGACTGTTTCTTATATTATTCTCGATATTTTTCTTGACACAAGCGGGTTTTGCCAATGTTATGCCGCGCTATACAACGTCAATTAACCACTGGGGAATGGGCATTTTAAGGGTATCGAATTTAACTAAAATATACGAACAGCAAGACGAAAATTCCGATATCATACAAAAAATTTATTGGGACAACGGTAAAAACTTTAAAGCACTGGATAGCACACGCCCCGAAGACATTTTTATTGCTTATCTTCCTGCAAGCAATTACGCTTTTTTAAGTGTTGAAGATGAAAATGAAAAGTGGGTTTTGGTTTGCTACAATCAGAAAACAGGCCAGACGGGCTGGGTTAAAAAGGCTGATACCAGCAACGAATTTTACACCTGGGCTGATTTTATAAACATATGCGGACGAAAAAACGGAATATATGTATTTAAAGATATCAAAGAAGAAGACAGGGTGCTTTACAGTACTCCTCAGGAAGACGGGCAGATAGTAGACAATTGGAAAATCGCAAAACACATAAGCCCCTGGTATATAAACGGCAATTGGGTGATGGTAAAAATTACGGATTACGACAACACCCAGAAAACAGGTTACTTAAAGTGGCGTACTAATGAAGGCAGGCTTTTGATTTTTGTCGATTTAAAATAATTATACGGGAATATTGTATTTTAAGTTTGCCAAAGCCACATGCGGATTTCCCTTAAACGAAATAGTTCCGGAGTTATTTGCGGCCTGGGGTTTATAGAAAATAACAGAGTTATCATCCAGTTCAATATCTTCAGAATGATGATACCCTTCTTTATCGTGCATAACTCTTTTAAGATAATATAGCCTGTCGCCTGCATTGTATTTCACAACATACTCTTCTTCGGTGCCAAAATATTCGGGGTTAGGACTTTCACCCTCATTCAGATAATATTTATCTTTTGCATTTATATAAGTACCGCTGTCTTTATCATAGACAAGTTTTTTAAATATTGTATCCTGCGTTAAACCGCCGGCAAACCTGAGTTTAATCTTATCCAAATAAATAGTGGAGAAATCTTTCACGGGGCTGTCCCATTCACGGTCCAGGTGTTTATCCGTGTTAACCATTATAACTTCTGAGCCTTTTTCGTTATTTTTATAAAATACGAAGAAATCGTCGTTCCAGCAAATAGCAGAAGTTCCGTCAGCAAGGGCGGAAAGTTCTTTTCTTTTGTGTAATGCGCTTGTCATATTCATTTCTTTGTGGTACTCGGCTGTACCTGCTCTTCTGGGGTTTTTAACAACATCATGGTTTACCATTTCCCTGTTACCCAAATGGAAGTTTTTTGCAGCCGATTCAAAACCGCTTTGTGCATATTCATCCCCGTTATATAGCGTTGGGTTGCCGCCTAACCCTATATACATCCTCCACATTTTAGGTAATTTTGTTCTTCCGGCCTTTGTAATTTCTTCACAAGCATAGTCCACAAAAGCTTCTTTGCCGGCATCTTCTTTAAGATTCAGCACATTTGAGCCTTTACCGTATAAAAGTTCCTTGCCTTCGGCTTGGGCAAATTCAAGTGCTTTATCCACTACATCACGCAGCGTTATTGAA
Source organism: uncultured Gammaproteobacteria bacterium (assembly GCA_964651135.1). Taxonomy (GTDB): domain Bacteria; phylum Cyanobacteriota; class Vampirovibrionia; order Gastranaerophilales; family Gastranaerophilaceae; genus CAYYBA01. The sequence goes on from CAZYYK010000010.1 coordinate 12,862, forward strand.
AAATCTTTTGTACCAAAAGCGTCTGCGCGCGGAAAATCAGGTTCTTCACTGTCGCTTTCGGTGGTTTTTCCTAAGGCCAAAAGGGTAACGGCTCTTTTTAGATAGGCTTTTGTATCAGGCGCTATATCATTATTGTTATCAAAATACTTATTAAACGCCTGCCCAACTGCAATGGCTTTAGAGCTTAAAAGGTCATTTTTATAGTTTTCGCCGACCACACTTTTTACAACATCCCTATCGGAATTGCCCGGATTATTTTTAACAAAAAGTTTAACATTAAGAGAAAGTAAATGCATTGGGCGAAGTTTGTCATGGTTGCTCATCATGTTATGCGCGCTGTTCACGGCTGTAAGGGGAAGATTTTTTAAAAAGTTTCCAAAAGAGTTTTTAAGAGTACCCATGGGATTGTCTTTAAGGGCGCCGTCTTCAAAATCCCGACTGAAAAGCTGAACAATTGGGCTGAACATGTAATTATAGTTTGTAAATGTGGTAATACCCGTCTTTTCAAGCAACATTCTTGTTGCGGTCTCAGAATCTTTGTATTTGCCAAAATCGTTGCCTTCAAAGTCTTTTGCGGTATTTGATATTTTATAAGCACCTTCGTGGAAATCCCAAAGATCCGTAACTTCTGCAATGGAATATGAAGCAGGGTTTTGGGTTTTAACGGATTTCATAAAGTTGCCCCAAAATTCAATAGCGTCATCCCAACATTTTTCAAAACTGGTAGCGTAATTACGTCTTGTTTCTAAATCTGCAACATCTTTTGCAGCATCAAAGCGCCAATTCAAACCGCTTTTTGTTTTTTGAATAATTGCTTCCGAAGTTTTAAAATGTTTTAAATTAGTGCCGTCTAAACGCTTAGCAAAACCCGACGCCAAATTTTTATAATACGTTCCTTCAAGATTTGCCTTCATGCCTGTGGCAATTTTTTCAACAACAACTTCAGCACTCTTTTTGGGTGATTTTTCTTCAATACCTAAATCCCTGATACCCTTTTCCCTTAAACCTTCCAAATTATATTTTATTGCGCCTGTGTTATCATCAACTGCTATGGAATCATTCCCAAAAAGTGCACTCACAACAGCAAATTTTACAATTTCCGGAGTAAGAATTTTTGCTACATATCTGCCGTAAGGGGTTAATTCATTTTTATCGGAATCTTTATAAATAAGATTTTCTTCGCCCGATTTCCCGTTTTGTTTGTTGAAATTATCTATTTCCTTCAAAGTGGAGCGCACAAAATCTTTAATTTGATTTCTGTAAATTAAATTCATTGCTTCGCTTGCAGGCAAGAAATCTCTAACTATTTTGGCTTTTTCTTCGGGAAGTTCTTCTGCCATGTACGCCGCGTAACTTTTATCTACTTTGACAGGGTCGCCGTATAAGTCTTCGAAAGTATAATCTTCCTTAATCATATCATATCTTGTTAGGGTCTGGTGTTTCGGAAGTACCGGACGCATTGTGATATAAGGGCTTCCCAGAACTGAACTTAAATCTTGCCCGAATTCAATAGTCTCAAGGGGATATTCCGAAATTTGTCTTAACAAAAATTCGTCCGAGCTTTGTTTTTCGCTTGATTTCAGAAATTGCGATACGTAACTGCCATCTTCAATGTTTGCAACTACACCGTCTAAATTAACGCCGTAATTAGAGGCAACTGCTTCAAGTGTCCCTTTTTTGTCTTGTACTAAATTTTTTGCGTTATGTTCCAATAAGGCATCAGCACACGTTCCTGTCCAGTAAGAAGCTATTTGGTATAAGAAATTGCGAACCTGTGCATTTCCGATTGTATTACCGAAAATGCTTTCGGAAGGGTTAGACAAATTCATCTTAACAATCTCGGGATTTCCGTCCCAATTGTTCATTCCTTTTGCATCTTTTTTATCAACCACAACAAATTCGCCAAAATCAAATAATTTTCTGACATCTTTAATATCCGAAAGCGGCGTGCCTTCTTGGTTTACAAGTGTTTCCATATTTGTTCTACCCGGATTAATTTCAAAATAATAAGGTACAACCGAATCCTGGTGAGTTTTTATCTCATAATAATCTTTAGTGTTGAATTTAGGGTAATTTTCGATAATATCGACAGGAACACCATCAACCAACCTGTCGTCATAAAATTGAATATACGTTGGCTTTGCACTGTCGTAATCCTTTTTGTTCGGTGCGTTAATAACTGTATGTTTTATATGTTTCCTGCCGTCATTTTCCTTGGCGGATAAACTATCGAACGAAGCTGCGGGCAAAATGCCCAGCTCTATCTTACCGCCGCCTAGTTTAAACCAGTTATAATAAGGAGATTTTTTGCCCCATTTTAAAACATGCTGGAATTGAGGAGACTTTAAACCCTGCGAAGTAAAAGTGCCGTCATTAATCCATGAAATCCCTCTGTCAAATGAATCAGTTTGTAATCCTTTAAAATCTTCGATTGAACCTACGGTAGGACAAACCTGAAATAAGTTTTCAGACCAATAGCCGTGCATTTTGCCGGTAATCGGAGTGGATAGAATATAGCTGTAAGAATCAAAAATGCCGCTTTTTAATAAATCTCTGACCCCTTGAATTGTTGTGCCGAAATCATTAAAATGTGTTCTTGTTGCTTTTGCATCTTTTGCTTCTTTGCTGGGATTTAAAGAATTTAAAAACGTATGATACATTGTTCCTGATCTGGGTGTCAGACTGTTATTTGCAGATATAACGTTGTACTTTCCGTCTAATGTTCTTGAACCCGCTTCTTGAGCAAAAACCGCATTCCCGCCATCTTGTGGAGTTAAAACAAACTGATAGCCCAGGCTCTTGTCTTCGCCATCACCATAATCCGTTAAAATTCCTCTTCCGTTTAAAAAAGCTTTTGACACATAAAACACGCCTTGTTGTTCAAAGGCTGCCGAAGATTTGGAGTATTTTATAGGTTCTTCATCTTTTACGGGAACCCAATTTGAATTTTCATCAAGTTCAACAGCGACTGTTTGAAGCGAAAGATTGTATCTGCTCCTGTCGTAAGCAGGCGCATAAAATTCAACAAATTCCTTGCCCTTATTGTCGATTATACTTTTATAACCTTTAAAGCTTATTGGAATTTTACGTGCCGTTCCTGTTATTGGATTGTTTATCGGTTGAGCTTGCAACTGTTTACCCCTTAGCCTTTCACTTCGCATATTTATAAAACATATGAAGCCTAAAAATTGATACTATGTAACAAAATCTAAAGTTTTTGTTTGTATATTGTCTTAAATTTTGTTTCTATATCCGGTGTATTGATTTCAAACACATGCGCCCTTGAAGGCCCTAAATCAACCGTCAAGCCGTCTTTGTGTGCTTGCAAATAGCTTTTATCACCATAAGTTGGTGTAAGATTCTTTAACATTTGATTGTTGTCCAGTGTCGGAATCTCAATTTGCCCGCTTGACCTGAAATTCACATCTCTGTTAGCAACAACAAGCAATGTTTTGCCTTTTTCGTGCCTTAAATAAGCAATAACTTTAGGATTATCGGTTTTAAGCGGTATAAAGGACCCTTTATTTATAACATCTTGATATTCCTTGCTGCTTTTCAGTTCCATACATTTTGTTATGAAATCGCCTATTTGAGGGTAATTACCGCCGGGTTTTCTTGAAAAATTGAATATGTCTATTCTTCCTTTATGAACGGTGCACAGTTTTGAATCGGTTTGAGTTATGGAATTTTGCGCATTTTCGTACGGATAAAGATAGTAATCGCCACTTTGCACGCCGTCAACAAAATAAGGGCTCATTTGAGGCAATGTCGCCTGCAAAACCGTTGTCAGCATAACCCAGGGAGCCCCGCCGTTGAACATAGGGCTTTGATCGTCATGAGTTGCAAATGAACCTATCATTCCTTTTGGTGTTTCATGTTTGTTACTTATCTTTATATTTTCTATAACGTAATCATATAAGGTTTTAGCGTCATTCCACTGGTTGAATATGTGCCATTGCCCGTAATATGAGTCAAAACCGGCTTTTAATTGGTCGTTGGGTCTGTCATGCGGCATATTGAGCTGCGGAGAAGCATCTTCATAAGTATAACTTTCTGCAAGCCACGCAAACTCAGGGTCTTTGGCTCTTGAATAAGGAATCATAACGTTCCAGAATTCAACGGGTTTTGCCCTGGCAACGTCAGCCCTGATTCCGTCAAAGCCAAGATCTATAAGTGTATCAACATATTTTTTGTGCAAATCAAGCAAATACGGGTTTAATATTCTCTTGCTTTCATCATCCCAAAATCTGAACATTCTGATATCCTGCCAGCCTTGCGGAGTTTTTTCGTTTCCGTTTTTTTCCATTGCCATAAGTTCGGGGTGTTGTTTGGCAAAATCAACAGAAACACAACTTGGCATATCAAGCATAACACTGATTTGGCGCTTATGGCATTCATCTAAGAAATATTTACACTGTTCTTCAACGCTTCTTGGGTCATTCGGGTCTCTTAAATTAGGGTCTATGCCCAAAAAATCACCCGGGGCATATAAAGAACCTGCTGTTCCCATTGCTTTTGTTTTTCCGGGAGGGTGAATGGGGAGCATATGCAGTGTATTTATACCCATTGCTTTAATTTCATCAAGTCTTTCGACCGCATTGATGAAATTGCCGCTTATTTCGTTTCCTTGAATTAAGCCGTTGCCGTCTGTGTCTTGTGCGTTCATTGTACGCGGAATAACGGCCAAAAGCTTTGCCTCGTTGCCTTGAAGCATGGTTTTTAAATTATTCTTATAACCTGCAACTCTTGATGCTTGTTTAACGCTTACTTCCGCTGTTTTTTCCACAGAAGGTTTTGCCAGGATTTGATTTTTTAAAGCTTCAGATGCAGCAGCATTCAAAGGAGCATTTTTATTAGGCACGGCATTTTGCACTTTTGCTGCCGCCAGTGCCTTAAGCAAAGAGTTAGGATCTTTTAAAAATTGTTCTTTTGATATTGGAGTATAAGGATTATTTTTTACCAACATTTTTTACCTCTTTCTCCTTTTTTTCATATAAATGTTTGTCGTTCCTTCTGCCGAAAAATAATTGGGTCAATAGCGTTGTACCTATCAGTACAAGCGTTGCAGTGCCAAAAATACGCATCCACTTTTTGTCTTTATAAAGTTCGTTCGCGGCTTTAGAGAAAAAGTCCGGAATGGTTTCACCCATAGCAACGTATCTTTTTGACTGTCCTTCAACTACGGCCAGTATGTCCTCTCGTCTGGACATCGCCGGTATAGGGTGATAGTTTGCACCTATGCCTGTAGTAACCATACTCGTTCTTGTATAATTAACAGACTGCAACAAGCTTTCGCAGCCCGCGTTTTGCAGAATTTTCACGGTGTTTGAATCCAGGCTATCCTGAAACAATACTTTCATGATGTCGTAATATGTTTGTACGTCATAAATTGAATTTTTTACCATAAAGTCATTTATATTATGGCAGTATATTATTTTTCTGCAACCTTCAACACAAACTTCCGGTTTAATATTTATACGTTTTGCAATTTCTGTCAAACGTGCCATAAAATCAGGGTTTTTGAGCCTATTTTCAAAATCAATGCCCATAATATATCTTGAGCGGGTTGCGTTCAAATTAACTCTTGCCAAATCCATGGTATTATCAAGAGCTCTAACCAGGCCGTCAGGATTCCTCTTATCAAACAATTGGGCATATTCTGTAAAGCCGTGTGCGTTTAATTCTGCGGCACTTTCTTCAAATACCTTATACCCGTATTCTTGGACTCTTTTTATTGTTTCTTCTATTTTTTCGCTAGGTATTATGTCCGCTTTTGGCCTTCCTAAAACGCCCCTGATTTTCTTACCCACGCGTTTAAGCAAATTGTCGGAATCTTGTATGCCGGTAAGCCTTCTTGCAAAGGCTCCATATTCTGCCTCATTCTGCCCGATTTTCTGCAAACTTGTAACAAGAAGTTTGTAAGCTTTTTCAGTGCTTCCTCTTGCGGCGTCAAGCTGTTTCATATCCGGATTTACAAATTCTAAAACATCCTGCATGGCTTGTTTGTATGCTTGTGTTGTAATAGATTCAGCCCTGTTGCCCATTGCGGCGTTTATTGCCTCTTGCACAAGATCTACCTCGGCTTTTACCCGCCTTACAACATCATCATAAACGCCTGATAAAGCTTCAACTGCCGCTTTTTCATCAACCGCAATCGGGCTTTCAAGCCCATGGACAGCCTGTTCAAAGACTTTATCATCAAGGGCAAGTTCGTCAGACTGCTTTTTAACAAAATTAATGAATGCCTTTTTCAGAGCATCGCTAAATGGAATTGTTGAATCTTCCAATTTAGCTTCCTTGATTATTGCGCGAATGCCCTCTTCCGATATCTGCTGAACATTTGATCCTTCCTCAGTAATAACGGGAATACCGTCCTTGAATGTTGCAGTCAAATTGCGTACAAGTTTATCTGTATCAAGAATTTTTTTGGTATTTGCCTCCCAAATATTCAATAGATCTCCTTGTATCACACTGCTTGGGCTTCCCGTTATAAGTTTTGCGGAATCAGGATCAAGAAACTCGCCTTCACCCTTGGTGGGTCTAAAAACTGATAAAAGTCTACAAAGCCACGTGTCGCCGTCTTGTCCTTGTGCAGTAAGGTTTGGGAAGATTCTTGCAAACGGATTCATTGATTTAGCTTTAGCCGAAGCACCCTTTTTAATAGCTTCCGTGCTTGCAATTGTTTTAAGCGTTTTTTGATATTGGTGTTCAATATTTCTTCGCTCAAGTATTTTTTCCGTTTGCCTGCACGCCATAGAAGTTAAAAGAGGTGTGGCAAAGCCTGCCGAGAGCATCCATAATGTATTGCCCTGAAGTGCAACTTTTTGCATATTTCTTTTTGTAAATTCATCTCTGTCTTTAATGTTCCTTGGGATACCCATTCTGTCGCCGACTTTAGTAATTTTTTTCTGCGACCACAAATCCCAGGGCAAATATTGGTTGTCCTGGAAGAATTCTTTTTTACGCCCCTGACTGTCTTTATATTTTTGACGAATATTAAAGCCGTACCTTAATTTTAACGGTAAATCTATGAAAACCCTGGGCCATAATGTCATTGTGGCTAAAAAAGTTCCAAGCCCCACGAATTCCATCATTCTCGCGGTTTTAGGTCCTTTTGTTGTCATCAAATAAGCGGCAATGCCAAGACCGCCTATTTTTAAGCCCAAGTCATTCATTCTACCTAAAGAATGGTCGTTTGTTTTACCGTCTTTCAGTGCACGTGTCAAGTTAACAACATCCTTACCGGCATCTGCCGTACCGATAGCCAGCCCTGCAACCGGTCCGTTGTTTTTAAGCAAAACACCCTTGGGATTATCTATTGTTTTTGAACTGCATTGTGCTACAAGATTGTTATAAATATGATTCTCTTTTGCTTTCTTCTGCTGTGATTGAAAGTTTTGATTCAAAAGATTTTTTGGATTATTTTGAGGTGTATTAATAATATTATTCATAATTAACACTCCTCATATTTCTTGTTAAAATCAACTTCGGTTTTAACACTTTTCTTATTTCTGAAGCCGATAGCTATATTTGCCAAACCTAAAACGGTTGAAGCCAGTGCGGCAATGGACAACGTTCTTGCTATAATTCTTGTGCTTTTTCTGCCGCCTCCGCTCCAAAAATTGCCGGCTACATCCCTGACGCTACTTTTAATTGAATGCCACAATTCTTTTGCCTGTTTTTTATTTTTTGGTATAGCATATTTGCTTATCAGGAGTGAAGTGTCATCCTGCATGCCAAAAGCAAGAGCAGCCGCTGCCCACAGGTAAGAAGTTATGTTTCTGGTTGCCGTAGTTTTTGCCATTGTTTCCCTAATTTTAGGCTGCGCCACCTGATCCGGAGCATTTAGTTTTTCCTTATACCCCATTCTTCTTGCAATCTTGTCGTAATAAGCGTATCTGTCTCCTTCAAATTCGCCTTTTCTGTTAATTAAATCCCACCTTGGGAAATCAACGCTCTCATAAACCCTGTGGAATTCGGTTGAAGTTCCCGGTTTTTCGCCTTTTCCTTCGGGCAGTTCGTGTACTGTCTTTTT
>CAZYYK010000010.1:20906-25077 GCA_964651135.1 uncultured Gammaproteobacteria bacterium
TGTAAGGCATTTCAGGGTCAACGCCTGTTAGTGCGTGAACTCCTTTATTTAAAATCTTGCCGCCGAGCCATTTGCCAAGTGCATAAAATGCAACGCCGCAGGCCACCCTTTTGCCAACTTGTGAAGCTACGATTCTGTCAGAAGGGAAGTAATGTTTATTTGCCAGAGTGTAAAGCGAAACCATGGTTAAACTGCCTATTATATAAGGCACCATACCTAAAGATAAAAATTCGTAGAAATTGCTGTTCCTTGAGCCTCTCAAGCCTTTAGGCGCATAGACAAAAGCATCATGCGCAAGTTTATCGGCCGTGATTTTCGCACCAAGCAGCGGTGTTTTTCGGATTATATGATCTTCTTTCTCATATAATTTTTTCTCCGATTGCTTGGAAATCTGATATTGGCTTGGCTGACTTGATATTGGCTGGCTGCTTTCAAGATTTATTGGCATTAAGAACCCCTAACACAAAACCTACACCCTAATAAAGCACGTGAATAAAAAAAATTGCTATTTTTAGTAATAAAAGTTTACAAATTTAAAATATAGGCAAAAAGCGTGTAAAATATAAATATGAAGGAATTATTTGCAAAATTTAACAACGCAAATATAAATGCTGTACAAAGGTTCTATTACGGAGATCAAAATATCCTTTGCCTGCAAGCTCCAAACGGGGGCGGCAAAAACGAAATCTTGGACCAGGCGCTTAAAGGTATTTGGGATGACTATTTAATTTTTCGTTATTACAGCAGCGAATTGAGCACCACGGAAGATTTTTTGCTTAATTTTTATGATACCCTGCGCAACTATTCCATAGAAAGAAAAATAGTTTTAAAAAAAAGTATAGATGAAGATTTTACTAAAAAAGTAATCGGCTATTTTAAATATATTGATAAACGAACCCTTGTTGTTATTGATAATTTTGAAAAAATAGATACAAACCGGGAAGCCGTTTCTTTTTTATCAAACCTTGCGCAAAATAAAAATATTAAAATTATTCTGCTTTCAAAAAAACAGGTTAAATTAAACGGTTATGAAATTCAAACAATAAAAATAGAACCTAATTCTGAAGAAACTTTTGTTGAAAAACTTTCAAGTGTTTTGCAAAATATTGATAAAAAAGATGCACGCAGGCTTTTTGAATTGACGCAAGGCCAGGAATTGCAATTGAGAATGACTTTGGACTATTTAAAAACAACCGGGGCTTCGCTTAAAGATTTAATTGAAGAGGCCAAAAGAAAAAATGAAGATTACGAAACTTTTATGATTTCAAAAGTAATGTTTTTAATTCCAGATACTTACATGAGTTTTATTTACAATTTAAGCCTCATTGATCATCCCGTCAGCCTTGAATTTTTGGAAAAATATAAAATAGCAACTTCAGCGCAGATAGATTATTTGGTGCAGCGTTTTATACTAAGGAAAGACGGTTCTGAAATATATTTGCGTGAACATTTAAAGTCATATTTTCTAAATTCTTTAAGCGTGCTTGAAAAACTCCATTACAGCAAAAAGATTATTGAAATTTATAAAAATGAATTAACCAAAGGCCCGAAATATAGAATTTTAAGGCTTTCAAGGGAAGGTATCAGAAAAAGAATTGAGCATTTAACAAGCATAACCCCGCAGGTTAAAAACACTAAAATGTCGAACCTAAGCGCTAATTTAATAGCGCAATCAAAAGCCACAGACGCCCCCTGGCTTTTTATGCAGGGGTTGAATGCTCCAAAAAAAGAAGCCGAGCCCGACAAGGAAGATGAAGGCCTGCTTAAAAAAATAAGGCAGGATAAGATTTTGGATAAAGAAAAAGAAGATGCCCAAAATTTAAAAAATCAAATTCAAAAACTGCTTAACCAAGCAGACCTTTTGCAGCAAGATTTTCAATACGCGGAAGCAATAAAAATATTGCAGGAAGCAAAAGCAATTAACGCGGATGAAAAAATTTCTTTTGAAATTTGTGAAAAGCTTGCCAATTGCTATTTTGCCGCTTCGAAATTCCAGGAAGCAATTAACCACTTTTCAATAATAAGCGACTATTACAGAAACAACAATGAAATTTCAAAACACTTTTTTTATGAATTAAAAATAGCGCAGGCTTACAGCGCCTTATATAAAACCGACAACGCCAAAAAAATATATGAAAAAATTATATCCTCAAAACAAAATGCGGATAAAATTACTTTGGCCAAAGCTTATTTCGGGCTCGGACAGACGCTTGAAAAAGAAAACAACGATGATTTGGCACTTGAAAACTATTTGCAGGCACAAAAATTTGCTTCAAAAGAAAAGGATACAAAACTTTTGGATGAAATTTATTATGCCGCAGCCCTTTTGTACGATACAAAAGGTGATTGGGAAAGGGCAAAAGAATATTATCTGAAAGGTATTTCAAATCAGGGCAGACACTTAAGCGCCTATTATTCGAATTTGGCGCTAATTGCAATGGAGCAGGATAATTCAGATGAGGCAATTGAATATTTCAATTTGGCAATAGGGGAATATCAAAAGGCGGAAAATACGGATTTTGGGGGCCTGTATTTTGTGTATAAAAATTTGGCACAGCTTTATAAAAACACAGACCCTGCGCTTTGCGAAGAATCTTTAAAGGAAGAATACCGCCTGGCGCTTAAACTTGATGATAACTTTAAAATCACAAATGCGCTTGTTGAGTTGGGCGATTTTTATTATTACGCAATCAAAAATAAAGAAGCGCTTTTCAGTTATTTGAATGCAAAATATTCTTCAAGAGGGAATATTTCACCCACAAATATTGCAATGATAGATGCAAGAATTGAAGATATGCGCTTAAAGATGGGAGAAGCGGATTTTAACGAGGCACTTACGGAATATGAACAAAGCTCAAATTAAGATTTTGGAAAAAGAGTTAAAGATTGTGCTTGGCGAAAAAACAATACAAAATTTAGCGCTGTGGCAAAAACTTTTTGAAGAATATAGCACGCACACCAATTTAATAAGCAGGGGCGATTTAAAATTTATTTTTGAAAAACATTTTTGACAGTTTAGCGCTTTTAAAGTGCCCGCATTTTGACCCTTTTAAACCCCTCAAAATTGTTGATATAGGGGCAGGCGGCGGGTTTCCTTCTTTAATTTTAGCAATTTGTTTTGAAAATTTGGATGTTATTGCAATTGACAGTGTTAATAAAAAAATTAATTTTATAAACCTTGCTAAAAAAGAACTCAGGCTTAAAAATTTGGCAGCTTTTGCAATGCGTGCGGAAAATATGCCTGCGCAAAATGCAGATTTTGTTGTATCGCGCGCAGTCGGGAAAATTTCAAAAATTTGGGAATATTCTAAAAAACATCTTAAAAAAACGGGGTATTTTGTGGCTTATAAAGGGAAAAATTACAAAGAAGAATTGGAAGAATTTGAGAAAAAATACAACAAAAAAGCGTTAGTGACACCGTACATTCTGCCCACAAAAGAGCGCCACGAAAGGGTTTTAATAAGCATCTACCACGGGTAATCGTCCGCAATCTGCCAGCCGTCTTTCATTATAAGTGAAGCACAACAATCTCCTGTACCGGTTTTACTACAGTTGCCTTGCAATAAGTGACCCCTGCTCGCCGAAGCACCGGTGGGCACTAATTTACCGTTATAACTTGCATTTGGGCTAACAAGTATGTATTTAAATTCAAAAAGGTCTTTACCAAATTTATTAGGACCCCTTAAACCGTTTGTGTCAATTAGCACATGCACATCTTTATAATACAAATCATCACTTCCCTCACCCACAAAAGGTATAACGGCAACTAATGTTCCGTCATTTAGAAAAAATCTTGCCCAGTCTTGCCCCAGTGTAATTATACCACCATCATTATTAAGCCTTGAATATTTATAAGTGCAACCACCATTCCAAGTTGTGCGACAATTTTTGGAAACTTTTAAATAAGGTATTAAATAATTATTTGCAAAATTTTCTGCAGGTTTTTCAGAACTCTCTGGAATCGTATCCGTATAATGATAAACATTCCAACCTATTATGGGACCGTCTTGTGCTATTGCAAGGTTTGTGGTGTTTGCAAGGGCGGAGTATGCCTTTTTTAATTGTGTCACGGTTTGAGTTTTTTGATAATTGCGCACAACCGTGGGGATTGTAAGAGCCGCCACAACGCCTATAATTGCCAGTGTGATAAGAACCTCGGCTAAGGTGAAAG
>CAZYYK010000011.1:0-24180 GCA_964651135.1 uncultured Gammaproteobacteria bacterium
ATTAAATGTGATTAATTCTTTCATTTTACACTCCTAAATCTTATTGCATTAACGCTATTGCGTTTTTCAAAAGGTCTTTATGGCTTTTAATGAGTGTATTTGTTAATTCCATCTGCATACTGGCTTGTTTGTAATATGTTAAATTTGCTTTAAAATCAGTGTTGGAAAGCTCCAAAAGCCCGCTTCGCACTTCGCCCCTGCCTATAACAGGTTTGCCCGATTCGTCGGTTTGCGCATAGTACCCTTCTTTGTACTGAAAAAGTTCCTGCGGATTGTGGAAATTCATAATAGAAAGTTTATACAAAGGCGTTAAATCTTTGCCGTTGTTGCTTTTGCCGTATAAAACACCGTCGCCTTTTATTTCATATTCATCGTATTTCCCCAAATATTTTCCGTTATCCGGGTCAATCCAAAGCTTGATTTCAGAGGTAGGAACGCTCATTGCACCGCCGTTTGCAAGGGTTTCATTGAAGGCTTCATCGCCCAGCGTTTTTGTGCCGCTCATAATTTCACCTTTATCGTTTAAAACATAACCCTGCACCTTGCTGCCGTCTGATGCTTTGTAAACGCCGTCACCGCCAAATTTAAATTCGCCCAGGCGCGTATATCCCACAGAGCCGTTTTCGTTTCTTACAACAAAAAAGCCCTGTCCTTCCAAAAACACATTTTCAGGAGATGTGCCGGGGACGGATTTTCCTTGAGATTGGTTTTGTAAATACCCTTCCAGGGCAGCATGGCCTAAAAACGTTTTAAAGCTGGCCTGATGTTCCCGATATCCGGGCGTATACAGGTTAACCATATTTTCGGATGTGACATCCATCCAGTCTCTTGTGGCATATTGCATGTTTAAAGCGTTTACGTAAGCATCTTTCATTCTTTTTTCTCCTTTTGTTGGCGGTTTTGCTGTTTTGATTGTTTATAATCCAATTGCGCGTAAGGTATTTTTTTATCGTCAAATGTTTGGCGCAAAGATTGTATATTATTTTTTAAATATTCTTCTGCAATTTTGTCGTTCGGATAAAATTGGGCGTTAATTTTTCCTTCTTTATTTGTTTTTAAAACAACGGTTATGTTGTTGTCAAAATCAATTCTGATTGGTTTATTTTTTGTATGTGCAGCCTCAAGCATTTCCATAATTTTTTGTGTTGCACAAACGCTTTTGGCTTCCTGCGCGGGCGTTATGTTTGTAAGGTTAACCGTTGCGGGGATTGCGTTTTCACTTATCTGAACAATTTTATTTTGTTCTAAAACGTCTACAAAAAATTGCGCATCATCCCTATCAATTGTAACTGTATCAAAATGAAAAGTTTGCGCAAAATCATCATCTTTAAAGGGAAAATCCCCAAGAATATTATTTTGCAGAATTTTTATAAGTTCATCATTAAAGCTTGTGCCGGGGGGAATTTCTTGCACGGCGCTATTTTCCGTGTTCGGTTCGCCCAGTTCATAATTGGCGTTTTCCCCCTGCATTGGGCTTGCAAGGCTGCCCGTAAAATCTTTTTTTTGGTTTTGGGGGTTAATTAACATCTAATCTTCCTTTGTTTCGGTTTTTGCTTCCTGGCTTTTTGCAAAGTGGCGCTGAGAGCCTATTTGGTTTAAAAGTTTTTCTTCCGCTTTCAATTCTTCTTTTCTGAATTCTTCTTTTTTGTTTTCTTTATGTTTTTCCAACACTTTGACTTCTTTTTCGCGTTCTTTTAGAATTTCCTGCTCCCGCCTTAAAATTTCAACGGCTTTTTTTAATTCTTCTATCAGCTGTTCTTCAATTTCATACAGGTGTTTGAGGTATTTATCAAAGCCATCGTACATTAAGGGGTCGGATTTTCGCATATCTGCAATGGTTTGTTTAATTTGGGCCTTGTTTTTTGCTATCAGGATTTCGATTCTGTTAACTTCTGCCTGCGCTTTTACAACCACAAGCAATTGCGCTTCCTTCTTGTGGATACGTATCTCAAGAATCTTTTGAAATCTATAACTAAAGGGCATAATACTATTTATATCGTTTTTTTAACACATCAAATTTAATGATTTTTTTCGTTAAGTCAAAAAAATCATACAAACGCAGGAGCACTTTGCTGTATTGCAAAAACATAAGCAATTTCGGTGTTGTTGCAGCTCTTGTAATCCCTGCCTCCCCATAGATGAATTATCCGCTATAATGATTAACCTTGCCCCGGGCTACCCTGTTTATATGCGGCATGTCTATTCTAACGGAAATCGCGGTTTTACCATTCGTGCAGGCAGCTTACACGTGCGCTGTGTTAGAAGGTAGTTTTTTCATCCTTATCGGTGCAGACATTTCTTTGGCGTTTGTAGCCGTAAATAAAGTAAATTCCAATACCTACAATAACCCAAAGCGGGAAAAGCATTGCAGATGTTGTTAAAAATTTCATAGAATAAATCATAAGCCCGCCGCAGGATAATATACCCAAAATCGGGAAAAGCGGCACAAACGGCACTTTAAAAGGCCTGCGCCTGTTTGGCTCTGTTTTTCTTAAAATCAGAACCGCAATACACACGATTATAAATGAAGCAAACGTGCCGAAGTTGCAAAGTTCCGCGGAGATGTTAATATCCATAAAAAGTGCACCCACAATAACTATAATGCCTGAAAGCCAGGTTGTAATGTGCGGGGTTTTATATTTTTTATGCACTGTTTGCAAGCTTTTGGGCAGAAAATTGTCGCGGCTCATTGCAAATAAAATTCTTGTTGTGCCAAGCTGATAAACAAGCAAAACCGATGTCAGCCCCGCTAAAGCGCCCACTGAAATAAGCCCTGCAATCCAATCCTGCCCAACTGCCGTCATGGCAGATGAAATTGGGGCAAGCGTATTAATTTTATCAAGGGGCACAATGCCCGTTAAAACAAGGGCGCACAAAACATAAATTACCGTACATATAATAAGAGTGCCGATAATGCCAATGGGCAAATCCCTTTGCGGGTTTTTTGTTTCTTCCGCCGCGGTTGAAATGGCGTCAAAACCAATGTAAGCAAAGAAAATTATAAAAGCGCCTATAAAAATTCCTTCAAAACCGTTGGGGGCAAAGGGTGTCCAGTTTTCTGGCCTAACGTAAAAAACGCCTGTTATAACAAAAAGCGCTATCACGGCAAGCTTCAAAAACACCATTACTGTTGTCATTGTGGTGGATTCTTTAATGCCTCTTACAAGTAAAAGCGTTATGAAAAGAACCAAAATTATCGCAGGCAAATTTAAACATACAGGAATAAACCCAAAAAGCCTCGGTATTTCAATTAAAGGGTCAAGCCCTTGTTTTGTGTATAAAATTGAAGCGGTTCTGTAATCGTTAACAAGCCACAGAGGCGGGTTTACAAGCCACGGCGGCAGGATGTGCGAAAAGCCTTTTAAAAATTCCAAAAAATAGCCGGTCCAGGCGGCGGCAACCGTTATGTTGCCGATAGCGTATTCAAGCATTAAAATCCAGCCTATAATCCATGCCATAAATTCGCCCATAGTGGCGTAAGTGTAAGTGTATGCGCTGCCCGCAACGGGAATCATGGATGCAAATTCACTGTAACACAGGGCTGAAAAAATACACGCCGTCATTGCAATTATCATAGATACAATAAGCGCCGGCCCTGCCCCTGCACCCTCAGGCCCGCCAACAGCGGCTATACCTATAATTGTAAAAATTCCTGTTCCTATAACCGCGCCTATGCCAAGCATAATAAGGTCAAAGGCTGTTAATGTCTTTTTTAAATCAGATTTTTCGGCTGCCTGTAAAAATTCATCAGGCGATTTTTTGGTTAAAAGGTTGTCTATAAAATTTTTAACGCCTCTTAGTTCATTGCTCATTTTCTTCAACTTTCCTTTTTTGTTTATAGCTGTAAGAAAAATAAATTATAGTGCCTAAAACCAGCCACAAGGGGAACAAAAACCTTGAAGTTGTTAAGAATTGCATGGAATAGAACATCAAACCGCCGCAGCATATAATTCCCATAAGGGGAAACCACGGTGAAAACGGCACTTTAAAAGGCCTGTGCCTTTCGGGGTCTGTTTTTCTTAAAATTAAAACCGCAATGCACACGATTATAAAAGATGTGAATGTGCCGAAGTTGCAAAGTTCTGCGGCAACATTTATATTTAAAAATAATGACCCCACAACGCAGATAACAGCACAAAGAGCCGTTATAATCCAGGGCGTGTGGAATTTTTTATGCACTTTTTGCAAGCTTTTGGGCAGAAAATTGTCGCGGCTCATTGCATATAAAATTCTTGAACCTGCAAGCATCATAACAAGCAAAACCGAAGTCAAACCCGTAAGTGCGCCAAGCGAAATAAGCCCGGCAATCCAATCTTGCCCGACGTAGCTCATTGCATGCGCTATCGGGGCTTTAATATCAATCATATCAAGCGGCATAATGCCCGTTAAAACAAGTGCCACAAGAACATACACCACAGTGCAAATGGCAAGAGAGCCGATAATGCCTATGGGCAAATCTTTTTGCGGATTTTTGGTTTCTTCTGCTGCGGTTGCAATGGCGTCAAAGCCGATATAGGCAAAGAAAATTATAAAAGCGCCTATAAAAATTCCTTCAAAACCGTTGGGGGCAAAGGGTGTCCAGTTTTCGGGCTTAACGTAAAAAGCGCCTGCTACGATAAAAAGCCCTATTACAAGCATTTTAACGGCAACCATAACGCCGGCCATTTTGGTTGATTCTTTAATTCCTTTTATTAAAATGGAAGTAACAAAAATTGTCATCAAAATGCCGGGAAGATTTATTGCAAAAGGAATTCCCGCAATGGTTGGAATTGAGCCTTCTGCCCCTTTTTCTATTGCAATTTTTGCAGACATATAATCATTTATAAGCCAAACGGGCGGGTTTGTAATCCAGGCGGGCAAAAAACCCGCAAACCCTTTTATAAACTGCATAAAATACCCTGTCCAGGCGGACATAACGGCAATATATCCCAAAAGATATTCAAGCACCAAAACCCAGCCTATAATCCATGCCATAAATTCGCCCATAGTGGCGTAAGTGTACAAATAAGCGCTGCCTGCAACGGGTATCATGGAGGCAAATTCGCTGTAACAAAGTGCTGAAAAAACACAGGCCAATGCCGCCAAAATCATTGAAACAACAAGCGCCGGGCCTGCACCTGCACTTTGAGGGCCGCCCACTGTTGCAATACCAACAATTGTAAAAATTCCGCTTCCTATAAGAGCGCCCACGCCCAATAAAATAAGGTCAAATGCGCCGAGTGTTTTTTTTAGGCCCGCGCCGTTTGCTGTTTTTATCATATCATCGGGGTTTTTTGTTCTGACCAAGTTGTTAAAAAAAATTCCTACGGCTCTCAATTCTTTGGCATCCACCTCTTTGGTGAATTCACTCTCTCCTAGATTGTTCATTTAAGCTCCTTGCTTTTTACATAGGGGGAAACCCATTTTTTCTCTCTGTTTTACATAAAGTTCGGCAACTCCATGTGCCATTTTTCTTATTCTGTTAATATAATTTACTCTCTCATCTTTGCTTATAACGCCTCTGGCATCAAGCAGGTTGAATGTGTGGGAGCATTTTAAAGTGTAATCATAAGCGGGCAAAACTATTTTGTTATCAATGCAGTGCAGCGCTTCGCTTTCACAAAGTTCAAACATTTTAAAAAGCCGCTCGGGCGTTGAAAATTCAAAATTATATTTTGACTGTTCAATTTCATTTTGCAGATAAATTTCACCGTATTTAATTTTATTGTTCCACATAACATCGTAAACACTGTCTTTATTCTGCAAATACATTGCAATACGTTCCAAACCGTAGGTTAATTCAAGCGCAACAGGCTTTACATCCAGCCCGCCTACCTGTTGAAAATACGTAAATTGGGTAATTTCCATACCGTCAAGCCAAACTTCCCAGCCAACACCGGCAGCGCCAAGCGTGGGGCTTTCCCAGTTATCTTCAACAAAGCGCACATCGTGTTCTTTCAAATTAATGCCCATAACTTCTAAAGAGTTTAAATAGATATCCTGGGCGTTATCGGGCGAGGGTTTTAAAACAACCTGGTATTGAAAGTAATGCCCCAGCCTGTTTGGGTTTTCGCCGTATCTTGCGTCTGTGGGGCGGCGGCAGGGTTCAGCCATTGCGGTTGCATAAGGTTCAGGGCCCAGCGCACGCAAAAAAGTTGCGGGGTTCATGGTGCTTGCACCTTTTTCAATATCGTAAGGCTGTTGAATTATGCATCCATAATCAGACCAATATTTCGATAAATTTAAAATTAATTCCTGAAGTGTTAACGCCATAATAATTATTTTATAATAAAATAATTATTTTTCAATAAAAATGTTAAGTTTGTGATAATTTAACATTATAAAAAAGAGCTTTTTTATTTGCCCTGCCGCAGCGTTTTTATTTTATATTCACAACCGTAACGCCGTCGCCGCCTTCATGTCTTTCGCCTGCCCTGTATTTAGCAACGTAGGGTGATGTGACCAAATGTTCGCGTATTGCGCGGCGCAATTCTCCGCTGCCTGCGCCGTGGACAATTGTAACTTCAGGCAAACCTTTAAGCGCTGCAAGGTCTAAATACATATCTAAGGCTTCAAGCGCTTCTTGCACCCTTGTGCCCCTTAAATCAAGTTTATTTGAAATTTGTGTTGATGCACCCGGAATATTTTCGGGCACTTTTTCTTGCAGGGCTTTAACCTTTTTGTTTGTTTTTGCAACATCGTCTTTTTTTAACGTTGCTTTCATAAGCCCTATTTGCACCTGAATGTTACCCTTATTGTCAGGCAGGGTAAGCAAAATGCCTACCTGTTCAATGTCTTTAATTAAAACACAATCCCCGACCCTAATTTTATACCAATCAACATCTTCGAATATTTTTGTTACTTTTTGTGCATCTTTTTTTATTTGCCCGCCGATTTCTTTTTCAATGTCGGCAAGTTTAATATAAGCCTTGCGCGCGGCCTGGGCGGAATTGCTTTTCTTTAAGTAATCAAACGTTTCTTTAATTTCTTCTCTTGTGCGCTCAAAATAATCACGGTATTTTTTTCGGAAATTATCAAGTGCGCTTCTTTTTTCCTGTTTAATTTCATTAAGTTTTGCCTCCAGCTGTTTTTGGGTTTGTTCTATAAGTTTATTTTTTTCATCTATGTTTTTATTCTTTTCATCCCAATCCTTGTAAACTTGCTGCATTTTTTCAAGAATTTCAGCGCTTGTGCCTGCATCCTGGCTTAGAATTTCTTTGGCGGCGTTTATAATATCCTTGTTTATCATTAAATTTTGGGCAATTTCAAGCGCGTTTGAGCTGCCCGCAATGCCTGTAATTAAATGATAAGTGGGGCGCAGCGTTTCTGTGTTAAATTCAACCGCAGCGTTTTTAAAATTCTTGTCTTTGTATTCCAAAAGTTTTAACTTGCCCAGGTGCGTTGTTGTTACGGTTAAAATATTTCTTTCCAAAAGATGTATTAAAATGGCCTCGGCAAGGGCTGCGCCTTCCATGGGGTCTGTGCCCTGGCAAAGTTCATCAAACAAAATTAAATCAGTTTCTTTTGCTTGTTTTAAAATTGCCGCAATGTTTGTTATGTGGGCTGAAAAGGCTGACAAACTTTGCAAAATATCCTGCTCTTGAGTAATATCCGCCCAAATATTTTCAAACGGATAAATTTCGCCATGAAGGCATGGGATGTGCATTTCACACATTGTCATTAAGGCTAAAAGCCCCGCTGTTTTTAAAATAACCGTTTTGCCGCCCGTGTTCGGGCCTGTGATAATTAAGGATGTG
Source organism: uncultured Gammaproteobacteria bacterium (assembly GCA_964651135.1). GTDB lineage: Bacteria > Cyanobacteriota > Vampirovibrionia > Gastranaerophilales > Gastranaerophilaceae > CAYYBA01. The sequence continues at coordinate 7,737 of CAZYYK010000011.1, forward strand.
TAATTTTTGCCTATTTCAATATCGTTTTTAACAATATCCTGCACAATTCCGATTAAAAGCGGATGGTACGCCCCTTGAAGCCTTATTATTTTTTCATCCGTTAAAACAGCAGGCATGCTGCGGGTTTCAATTGCATATTTTGCTTTTGCAAAGATAAAATCAAGCTCTGTCAAAGCATCCTGGTTTGAGATTAAATCTGAAGAAAGGGAATGCACATCTTGGCTTAAGCGTGATAAAATTCTTTTAATTTCAGCGCCTATTTGGACATTTATCTGCTGAATTAAATTGCCTAATTCCGCAATTTCAACAGGCTCTATTAAAAAAGTTTGCCCGCTTATTGAAACATCGTGCACAATGCCTTGCACCTTGTTTTTATCCGTGGCTTTTACCTGAAAAACCGTGCGGTTATTTCTTATTGTGCGGATATTATCCTGCAGATGAGAGCAAAATTCCTTATCTGTAAGCAATTGAGATATTTTATCTTCCAAATTTTGTTGTTGGCTTGCATAAGATGCTCTCAGCCTTTTTAATTCCTCACTTGCGGAATCCAAAACGTTAAGGTTTCTATCAAAAGTGAGAGCAATTTTTTCTTCAAAATCTTTATTCACAAAAAGTTTTTGGCAAAATTCAGTGAGGGAATTTTCTTTTTCCTGCAAAAATTCTTTTATTGTACGCGCATTTTTAAACGTTCTTGCGCAATCATATATTTCTTTAGCGTTTAATTTTTGCTGCTGCAAAATTTGTTTTATATCTGCTATAAAATCAAGCCCGAAAGCCTTTAGATGCCCGCTTTCATCAAGCCTTTTGCGCGCGTCTGTTACCATTAAAAGCCCGTGTTCAATTTCTTCTTTGTTAGATTTAGGCACGGTTTGGCGGCATCTTATTTTGCCCAAATCCGTTACGGCGCAGGATGACAACTTATCTAAAATTTTATCTAACTCAAGTGATATGTGATTTTTATCTAAATTATGCATGACCCCACCCTTTCTATTGCTGCACCTTGGCTTAAGCCCCATTCCCTTTTTGTGAGCCTTATAACCTTGTAGCCGCAGCGTTCGATAATTGCCTGTTTTTGCATATTTGTAACTCTTGATTTTATTTCATCAACAACCCCGTCACATTCAATGACTGTTTTGTTAACTAAAATATCCATGCTAACCCCGCCGCATTCAACTCCGGCGTAAGGGCTGAAGCCTTCTTTTTGAAGGGCGTAAAATACTTCGCGCTCAAAATCGTTTTTAAATTTGTTGATACTCTCACCCGCGGGGTTTATTGCTTCATCGCATTTCTTGACGTATTCAAGATAATCTCTTAAAAGCCCGGGGCTTATATCGTACAGTTCTCTTGAAACAAAATTTATGTTTTGCAGCCTTGCACGTGTTATTGCAACGTTAAAGAGGTTGTGTTTTTGCAAGAACATAAGGCTTTGAAAGCGTGAATTTGGCGCAATTGTCCATGAAATAAGCATAATATCGCGCTCATCACCCTGGAATGTGTGTGCTGTGCCCACTTCAATTTCATGCTGCAAAATGGTTTCCTGCGAAAAAGAACGTATTACATCCGCTTTTAAAAGCTCAACCTGCGCGCGGAAAGGTGAAATTATTCCTATTGTTGCTTTTTTATATTTTTCGCAAGCAACAATATCGCGCAATTTTTGTATTAAACACTCGGCCTCTGCCATGTTGCGCGTTGCGTCAAGGTCCACTTTTGCGTCTTTTACCACAACAAGCTGCACGGTTTTTTCGTCGTTAAAGAAGGGTTTCATTATTTTTATTCTGCCGCCGTAAAATTCGCGCGAAGAAAATTCAATTATGGGTTTTTTGGAGCGGAAATGTTCATCCAATAAAACCGGGTCTGTGGAATAATAGTTTGCTAAATCGAACATGGAATTTGTTCTGAAACGCCACATCAGCTGGTATTTATCTTCAATGTTGTATTGGTTTAAAAAGGATTGTTCTTTTGCTTTTTCCAAAAAAGACAAATGCGGCAGCTGGTTGTCATCGCCCACTATAATTGCCTTTTTGGCGCGGTATAAAATGGGAAAACAGCTTGCAATATCGCACTGGGAAGCTTCATCTATAATAACAACGTCAAAAAGCCCCGATTTCAAGGGAAGCGAATTTGAAATGGCGTAAGTTGTGACGCACCAGCAGGGAAACGCGCCCAAAAGCGGCTTGAAATCTTCTTTTTCAAGAATTTTTGTCTGCTGATTTAGTTTTTTTGATATTAAAGATTTTGAATGCACAATAAGCCGCTGGCGCTTTTTTTGGTCGCTCAGAAGGTCTTTTAGCGCTTCTCGCCTTTTGCACTTTAAAATGTCAATTGCAAGCTGCTTTTGTTTGCCCTTTAGGACTGCAATTTTATTTAAAATTTGGTGCAGATTGCCTGTTTTATAAATATCTTCTTCAACCTCTAAAAGCCTTGCGCTCACTTCTTCTGCGTCAAGTTCGTAAGAAATCCTTAAGAGTATTTCGCAGGTGATTTTGTCTTTAAAATCCAGCGTTTTTTTAAGTTTATGTTCATCCAAGCTTTTTTTAATGTTTACAAGAAGCCCGTTTTTGTTTTTTATTTTTTCAAGGTTTTTCAAAATTTTTCTTAATTCCAAAACTTCCGATGTTGTAAGGCGTTTTTTGATATAGTTAAATTTGCCTGTAATGTTAAGGGTTTCTTCGCGCTCTTTTTGAACTTCAGTGTATTTTTCTTCAAGTTTTATTATTTTCTCAACCTTATTTTCAAGCGTTTTTATCTCATCCAAAAGGGTTTTCATATCCGCCGCATCAACCAAAACGGCGTCAATGTATTCGCTTTCCAAATCAACTTTGTTGGATAATAAATCCTGCAATTTGTAATTCAGCTGTTTTTGATAATTGGCGCGCCCCGCGCGAAGCGCTAAATAAGGCGCTTGCAGCTCTTCAAGCCTTTGGGATACAACATCAATCGCTTTATCCATGCGCGATGCCACCAAAACCGTTTTGCCCTGCGCTATTAAGTGGGCTGCCAAATTCACAATTGTCTGCGATTTTCCCGTGCCGGGAGGTCCGTATACTGCCAAAAAATCGTTCTGTTCAATTTTTCTTATGACGTCTTTTTGACTGTCGCTTAAAGAAAGGGGCGTTATCGGGAAAAAATCTTTAAAATTTTTATTTTGGGCGGCGGCATTTTGTATTGATTTTGAATTTATAACATTGTTTGAGAGCAAATATTCCTGATTTATGCAATTCAGCGCATTTTCCCTTATAATGCCCGCGGGTTTATCCGCAATTTGCGTGAGTTCATGTAAAACCCCTGCCGTAACATTAGGGCGTTTTGTTAAAATAACCGCCTGTTTTTGGCACAAACAAATTTTATCCACCTTAACTTTGGGCTTTTTTGCAAGTTCTACAAGGGCATCAAAATCTGTATCTTCAGAATAAAAATCATCGGCGTATGAAGTATCATTTTTATTATCCGTATCTATTACATCCGTTATTTCAATATCCGGCACAAGCGATTTCAAGGTTGTTATAAAAATATCCAAGCCTTCTTGCGTTAGGGGCAGATCTGGCACAACATCCAAAAGCCCGGATAACATAGCGTCGGCTTCTTCTTCATCGTCTTTTTGCATAAGCTGCGCCAAAGCGCCTGTATTTAGGGATAGTAAATCTTCTTGTATGTTTAGCAAAATATTTGTACCGTGGCGCTCAAGCTTGCAGGGGGCGTACAAAACAGGGGTCAGGAATTCGTTATTTTTCTTTGCTTTTGAATTTTTGCCCGCCAAAAATAAATATCCGTAAATCAGATATTTGTCTTTGGTGTCCATATCGCTTTGAATCATAATTTCGGTGAGGTAAGAATCAGCTCCGTCAAGCGCAAGGGGCTTATCAAACTGTGCGAAAGCTTTTTCATCGCCTTCAATAAAAATCCATTTGTTGTCCTTGTCGCCTTTTAAGTTGCGAAAAGTTGAGGATTTAACTTCTTCTCTTACGCAGTCATGCAAATATTGGGAAAGCCTTTTGATAAAACTTTCGCCCAACACTGTTTTTATTGCCTTTACTCCTTCTTGCAACATAAAGCCATTATATAATATTTTTCGGGTTTTGTCTAACCTACATACGGTTGATTTATTGCACAAAATGCGGGGGTTTTATTCAAAATATCCGATATATGGCAGGTTTCGGTAAAGTTCATCGTAATCAAGCCCGAAGCCCACAATAAATTTATCCTCAACTTCAAACCCGCAAAAATCGGGCTCCATGTCGTTAATTCTTGTACACTCTTTGTTTATCATAGACACCACTTTAACGCTTTTTGCCTTGCATTTGGATGCAATGTAATCTTTTAAAAATTTAATTGTAATGCCTGTATCTATGATATCTTCCACAATTAAAACGTTTTGGTTTTCGAAATGGGGCAAAACCATATCAAGTGCGGTCACCCTGCCGCAGGATTTTTCCCCGCTGCCGTAGCTTGAAAGCCTTATAAATTCCATTTTTATAGGCATTTTTAAATATTTTGCAAGGTGTGAGAAAAATAAAATTGCACCCTTCAAAACGCACACAATGGCAAGTTCTTCTGTGTCGCCGTAAAATTCATTGATTTGGCAGGCAAGTTCTTCAATGCGGTGAAGCAAATCTTCTTCTTTTATCAATACCTTCAACTCTTTTTTCATTTCTCACTCCTTAAAAATTTCTTTTTTATTTACGTATAAAAACTTTTTTGAATTCAGTGAAAACGTTTTCCACTTGCGGAACTGCGGGTCTTGCCCGCGTGTGATTTCATCTTCAATAAATTCCAGAATTTGTTCAATTTTTTTTAAATTAGGATGTTTAAGTTCGTCCTTCACATAATTTTGCAAAATTTTTATTTTGTATGCACGCTTTAACTTGGCAAAATGCGGCGTTTGAATTTTTCCTTCTTTAAAAATCGAATTCCTAATTTCTTCCATTTTATCATCAACAATTTCGCATTCATAATTTGCAACTTTAATTAAATTGTGAAGGGAGTTTTTATATGTCGGGTTGATTTCTTCAAAAAGCGGTAAAACCTTGCGGCGTATGAAATTTCTTTTGTATTTCGTATCAAGGTTTGAAGAATCTTCACGGAATTTTAATTTATGGTTTTTTGCGTATTTTTCAATTTCATCGCGTGTAATATCAAGCATGGGGCGATAAATATTGCCGCGAACAGCTGGAATTGACTTTAACCCTTCAAGCCCCGTGCCTTTTGCAATTCTATAAATTAAGGTTTCAAGGTTATCATCTAAATTGTGTGCAAGCAAAATTCCTTGCGCTTTATATTTTAGCGCGCATTTTTCAAAAAATTTATAGCGCTCTTCGCGCGCTGTTGTTTCTGTTTTTTTGACGTTATTTTTAAGAGTTTGGGTATAAAATTCGACATTTAAATCTTCACAAAATTTGCGCGCAAATTCCTGGTCTTTTTTTGCCTCTTGCCCCCGCCAGTTATGGTTTAGGTGGGCTGCAACAAGCTTTAAACCCTTTATTTTGGATAAAATATGAAGCAAAACTGTGCTATCAACACCCGCCGAATAGCCCAAAACAAGAGTTTTGCCCATTAAATTGTGTATCGTTAAAAAATTTTTAACTTCCTGGCGCAAGATAAAATCCTTATATTAATCAGGCAGGCTGCCGCTTATAATTGCTTCTTTTTCGCATACCAATTCAAAACTTTCGCAAAGGGCAACAATTGCCTTTTTGGCATCTTCTTTTTTCACAAGACAGCTTATTTTGATTTCGCTTGTTGCAATCATTTTGATGTTGATATCTTGATTTGTGAGAGTTTTAAACATCAGTGCCGCAATACCGGGTTTGTCAATCATTCCCGCACCCACTATTGAAATTTTTGCTATATCTTCATCAATGTGGACGTGGCTTGGGTTTAGGGCTTTTTTGATGTCGCCCCTTAATTGGTCAAATTTGTTTAAATCTTTTTTGGCAATTGTGAAGGCAATATCGTTGGTATTGTTTGAACTTCTTGCATAAGATTGGATAATCATATCAACGCTCAGTTCGTTTTCTGCCATAAGCGAGAACAATTTTCCTGCTGTACCGGGTTTATCGGGGACATCGCAAATTACAATTCTTACTTGAGAAGTGTCTGCGGCCGCCCCTGTAACAGGTTTATAAATTTCCATTTTATCTACTCCTATAATTAATGTGCCTGAATCATCAAGGTTGAAGGTTGAGCGCACACGTGTGGGCAAATTAAACTTCATGGCGGTTTCAACAGCCCTGGGATGTAAAACATTAGCGCCTACGCGCGCCAATTCAAGCATTTCTTCATATAAAATTTGTTTTAATTTTGTTGCCCTGGGTACAATTCTTGGGTCTGTTGTGTAAATGCCTTCAACGTCTGTGTAAATATCGCACCTTTTGGCGTTTAGCGCTGATGCTGTTGCAACGGCAGAAGTGTCTGAACCGCCGCGGCCAAGCGTTGTTATTTCATTGTCATCGGTAACGCCTTGAAACCCTGCTATAATAACCACTTTGCCACTGTTTAGCGCACGGGTTATTTTATCTGTTTTAATTTCCTTAATTCTGGCGCTTCCGTGCACGTTTTCTGTCATAATGCCTATTTGCATGGCATTAAAACTTACAGCGTCTGCCCTCATTTCTTGAACAGCCATAGTCAAAAGGGCTATTGAAACCTGTTCGCCCGAAGCTAAAAGCATATCCATTTCGCGCGGGTTGGGGTTAGGGGATATTTCCGATGCCAGTTTTATAAGGCTGTCTGTGGTGTGCCCCATAGCGGAAACTACAACCACCACCTGTTCCCCTTTTTGTTGTTCGTTTAGTATTGCTTTAGCTACGTTTTTTATTTTATTTGTATCGGCTACGGATGTTCCGCCGAATTTTTGTACTACAATTGACATTTTATTGTTTTTTATCTCCCAATTTGTCTAGGATTTCGGACAACCATTCGTCCTCACCATATATCGATATTATTTTATCACAAATGTCAAGAGAAGTCTTTTTGTAATATTCACTTTCTTCTAATTCATTTAATTTGACATAAGCAATTAATTTTGCAACAAGAAAGTCCCTATCTTCACCGTTTGTGCTTTCATAGTCCTGCAAAATGCCCAAAGCCTCTTTTGGCTTATTCAATTTAACCAAACATTCGCATTTGCCGAATTGCGCAATTATTAAATTTTCATCCAGGCAAAATGCCTGTTCAAACTTTTCTATGGCGTCGGAACACTTGCCGTCTTTTAAAAGAAGCATGCCGTAGAGCAAATTTACATCCGCATTATTTTTATTTTTAACGTAGGCGTTTCTTATTTTTCTTATTGCAAGGGTATTTTCGCCGCAAATTGAATAAATGTTGGCAAGGTTTATCTGCGCTTCCAAATTGTCTTTGTCATATTCCAAAAGCTTTTCATAATATTTTACGGCGCTTTTATAGTCTTTTTGAAGATGGTAGCAGCGGGCAATTTCAGAATAAATATAATGCGCATCTTTATCAATTTCAACAGCCTTTTTAAAATATTTTACAGCTTCGCTGTAATCTCCTTTTTGGGAATTAAGCTGCCCTAAATTAAAAAGTGCGGGGGTATAATCAGGGTTTAATTCTATTGTTTTTAAAAGCATTTTTTCACAATCTTCCATGTTGCCTGTTTTTAAATAAGAAATAGAAAGACTGTGATAAGGAATAAAGTTATTTGCATCCAAATCGCCTGCCTTTTTAAGCTTTTCAACAGATGCTTCCCAATGCCCGAACGCCTGAAGCGCTGTGCCCCAGGATTGGTAAAAATCAAAAGAGTTTTCAGCACCTGTTTTTGGGTTGGCTAAAGCCTCTGTGTACACTTCAAAGCATTCTTTTTCGGCATTTTTGTGCATGTAGCTTTGCGCCAAAAGCAGGTGCGTTTCAATTTTTTCAGGTTTTGTGCCCAGTGCCTTTTTAGCATAATTTATTGTGTTGTCCCAATCTTGAAGGTTTGAATAGCAAAAAGCCGTGTAATATAAGGCATCTGCATGGAACGGGCTTAGTGAATAGGCTATTTTAAATTTTTCAACAGCCTGTTGGTATTCTTGTGTTTCTGTAAGCAAAATTCCCCAAAGATAAGGAATTTGCGCGTTTGTGCAGTTATAAAGGTAAGCTTTTAAAAAGTTTTCTTTGGCTTTTTCGTATTCTTTCATTTTTGATAGGGCAATGGCATAGCTTGTGTAATGCTGGGCATTTTTAGATTCAATTTTAATGGCGGCTTCAAACATTCTTTTAGAGGCTTTTTGGTCTTCTTCTTCACAGTAAACGCTCCCCAAAAGCGCGTAAGCTTTGGCGCAGTTTCTATCCATTTTAATTGCTCTTTTAAAACACCGCTCTGCTTCTTTAAAATCTTTTCTTCTTGCTTTGTAAATTCCTAAATTTACCTGGGTGTAAGGGTTGTTAAACGCCATTTGGTCGCTTGTTTGAAGTTTTTCAAGCGCTAAATCTTCCTGCCCCTGTTCTGCAAGGTGGAGTGCCCAGTTGTTGTAAGCAAAAGAAGGCAAACCGATATCTTTTGCAACACTTTTGTATTCGTTTACAAAAAAATCAAGCTCTTTAACTTTTTTTATAATTTTTTGAAAGAAATTATCCATTTTTAACCGCCAGCAAACAATCCACAACTTCCCTGAATGCGCCGTCCCCGCCGTAGTTTTCGGTTATTTGCATACCCTGCATGGTTTTTACCGTATTATTAGCATTTTTTGGCGCTATTCTGTATTCAACACATTCAAAAGCGCATATATCATTGACATCATCCCCTATATACAAAACCTCATGCGGTTTTAGCCCGTGTTTTCCCATAAGTTTTTTTAAAACAGAGCCTTTGTCGCGCACGCCCTTGTGGATTTCATCCATTGAAAATTTTTCTTTAAAATAATTCAAAATATTGGACGTTTCACCCGATATTACAGCTATTTGAATTCCGTTTTTAAGCGCAAGCGCAACGCCCATAATATCTTTGAAGCTCATTTTTTTCTGCTGCACCATATTTTCATCTATATAAACAAGGCAGTCCGTAAAAACACCGTCAAAATCTGTGGCTATGAATTTTATATCCGAGGACAATTTTAACATTTTATCTCCTAAAATTCGCATTTATTATATCGGATATAAGGGGCAGATATGTGTATCTTCCGCCCATAGTCCCGTAAGATAAATATATAAGAATAATCAAAATACCCCACTGAATTATGGAAAAAGTTCCCAAAAACGGGGTGTTTAAATATATTATGATATTGTTTAAAAAGTTTCCTACAAAAGGAATGGCAATTACCAAATTCATTATTATATTAAGAAAAAGGCTTACTATTGTAAGGAAAATGCCCAAAAATATTGATTGATAAATATGATAAAGCATAAAATGCTTAAACGGTTTTTTAGTTAGAGCACACCAAATAAGCCACGCAAGACCCGCAAAGCCAAAGGTAAAGTATGAAAAAACACATATTATCCTATCGAATAAATTTGAACTCTTAATTCCGTTATCCATTTATTTGCCTTCTGTTTTCTTTACTATATAATCTCCCAAAACTTCAATGTAAATAAGCATAATTTCCTTATCCTCAGGGGCTATTTCAAGCGCCTGCCTGTAATATTCAATTGCTTTATCGGCATTTTTTAAAAGCCCGTGGGTGTTGCCCAAAAACAGGTAGGGTTTTGATTTATCTTCTGCCCATTGCGATGCTTTTTCATAAAGGCTTATTGCCTCTTTGTACATTTTTTCACTCAACATTAAATTGCCCAAAAGCAAATAGGCGTTTGGTTTTTTAGGGTCAATTTCAATTGCATGTTTAAAAAATGCAATGGCTTTTTCATAGTTTTTTTCATCACAGCATAAAATTGCCTCGCACACCCAGGCGGAATAATAATTAGGGTCAATTTTTGTGGCATTTTCAAAACATTTGTGGGCAAGGTCGTATTTTTCATTTGTGGCGTAAGAATTTGCAAGGCAAAGCCAGCTTTTGGCGTCATGCGGCATAACTTCCGCCGCCTTTTTATAATAACGAAGCGCACGCGTTTTTGAACCTATTTTTTGATAAATGTTTGCAAGGTTTATGTAATAATCGCCGTTTTTATCGTCTAATTTAAGGGCATGTTCAAAGTATTTTTTTGCTTTAACCAAATTTTTGTTGTCCTGATATAAAATCCCGAGCGCAGAATAAATATCCGCAAAATCATCCCTTATTTTCAGCGCCTCTTTGTAATAATAAAGTGCTGTTTTAAAATCTCCCAATTCCGCGTAAGCATTGCCCAAATTGTATAAAGCAAAAAAGTTGTTGCCATCTATGCTTAAAACTTTTTTGTATTTTTCAATTGCCCTATCCCAATTTTGGTTGTAAAAATGTATGTTTCCGACGTTTGTTAAAAAAAGCAGATTATCCGAAAACTTGCTTGAAAGATTCTCATACACTTCAAGCGCATCATCATAATCTTGCTCTTGCGCGAAAATTTCGGCAAGTTTATTTATAGCCCCTAAATCATTGGGGTTTTGTTGTATAACGGTGCTCAAAGCCTCAATTTCTTCTCTCATAAAGCGATTATACCACCTAATTTTTTAAAAAACACTATATTTTATTTTTACCATATAATAAGAGTATGGGCAACAGGAAAATACTCTTTGTTATAGATGAAATTGAATTCAAATACTATGAATTTAACCCTCTTGTGACAAATTTCTGGCTTATTTCAGAGCTTTTAAAGCGTGAATGGGAAGTTTTTATAACAACAAAAAATAAGCTTTATTTAAAAAAAGATAGCCCGTGCGCACTTTGTTTTAAATCTTACATTCAAAACAACAATATTTTAAAAGCCGAAAATCCGTTGCCTGAAACGCTTAACGGTTTTAATGTAATTTTCTTCAGGCCGGATCCGCCCGTTGACGTTGATTATGTAAATGCCCTGCATATTTTAAACTTTGTTGATACGAAAAAAACTCTTTGTATAAATTCACCCGAAGCGCTTATGGGGAAAAATGAAAAACTCCTTGTTAATGATTTTCCAAATCTTGCGCCCGATAATGTTGTAACGTCCGATTATTCCTTAATACTGGATTTTTTGCATGCAAGAGGCGAAATTATAATAAAGCCCCTGAACCTTTGTTTTTCAAGCGGGGTGTTTTATTTGAAAAAAGATGACAAAAATATAAACACAATAATAAAAACAGCAACCCAAGGGGGCAAAACAACCGTTATGGTGCAGGAATTTTTGCCTGCGGTATCCCGCGGGGACAGGCGCATTATTTTTGTGTGCGGGGAAATTTTAGATTATTGTGCGCATAAAAAACCTTCAAATAACGATTTTAAGTTTAATGTTCACAATGACAAAAACGTCACGGGCGCAATTGTAACGGATGAACAAAAGGCAATGGAGTGCCAAATTGCCGCCGGGCTTTTAGAAAAGGGCGTGTATCTGGCGGGTTTAGATGTTGTTGAAGATAAAATTTTAGAAATTAATATCACAAGCCCGTGTTTTTTTATAAAAGAAATTAATTCAAAATTTAATATCCAACTTGAAAAAATTATAATAGACAAACTTGAGAATTTAATCAAAACACACAGCAGTATTGGAAAAATTTAAATAGATTAATTTTTATTAAAAATTTTGTTCAATGCTAGCAAAAAAAAATATTGAGGGATTTTCTACATATACCATGAAGATACCAACTTCACCAATTAAGAATCAGCAGGATGTAAGACGTTATTTATTCATTAACCGAATGAGCAGCGGATTTCTTATAGGTGCAACAAATAATAAAAGCACAAGTGCAAATATTAAGAGAAGACCCGCTAGTAATGTAAGTTTTGGCGGGTCCGTAATTTCTGAAGCGCCCGAATGGGCAAACAAACTTGTGAAGAAGCCATGGTTTGATAAAGCTGTTGATAAAAGCGGGGGCATGGCAGCAATAGTTGAATCGGTTTTTACTTTGATGCTTGTTTCAATTGCAAGGCCTCTGGCAACGCTTGCCATGCCTGCGGCGGAAGATAAAGACAAAGAAATGCTTGCAGCCAAAAACGTTGTAAGCGGGGTTATAGGCTTTGCACTTGCTCTACTTTTCTTTGCGCCGTTATCCAAGGCAACCAAAAAAATACTTGATAACCCGGGCAGATACATCAAGAAATCTCCAGAGCTTGTTGAAAAACTTACAAAAACCAAAGACGTGACCGATGAAGCCCAGTATATGGCAAATTCAAAATTCAGAGATCATTACAGAACAGTTTTCAGCAAAGGTGCCGATGTTCTTGTATCTCCCCTAAAATCTGCAATAATAATAGGCAGCACGCCGCTTATTTTGAAATGGATGTTCCCCCATAAAGATAAAAACGGCAAAAAGGAAAAAATTAATTTAGTGGATGTTTTAAACAGAAGCAATAACAAAAAAGAAGACAACAGAACAAGCGAAGGGGGGCAAAAATGATTACACCTCTTGGCTTAAACAATTTAAACTGCAAAAATACACAGTCATTTAAAGGTGCTAACCCATCCAAACTTGCAAAAGTTTTCACGGACACCAAGGGTAATGTTTCTTTATCGGAAGGTTTAGCGCATGTAATAGGCAAGTTTTCAAATACAAAATTGGCGGATAAAATGGTTAAAGCCATGGACCGTTTAGGAAAACACCCTTATGCAAGAATAGGCGATTTTGCCTCAATTGTTTTAACTTTGTTTAATTTGCAGGATATAGCAAAGTCTAAAAAAATCGAAAAAGAAAGAAAGCCTTCCCTAATGCTTAATACCGCTTTGGTTACAGCGGTTTCAAGCACTGCGGCATTTGCAATTGACGCTGCCACAGACCCTCTGGTGGATAAAATTAATTTGTCTTACAAAAACCTTGTTAAAGATGCAAACGGCGTTTATGATTTGGAAAAAGTTGCAAAATATCAAAGAGGGTTGAATAAACTTAAATCACTTTCAATATTCTCACTCATAGTGCGTTTTGCGGTCCCTGTTTTTATTGTTCCCGTAACGGGCATAATTTTGGAAAGGTCCAAAAAGAAAAAAGAGCAGCAAAAGCTGGAAGCTCAAGCGGCACAAGCAGCAAATACGGGCAAAGTACAGGAAGCTTAAATAATCGGCAAGATTTACCATATTTGTAACAGCCGAAAGTACTACGTATTATAACCCTACTGCGCTAATTTTGACAGAAACTTGACATTTGTAGTTTTATGTGTTAAAATCGTGTGGTTTTATACATAAATTAGCGAGGTAACAAACGGTATCCCCAAAAACCGTTCAGGATTGCGTAAATGAAGGTAATATCAGTTGAAAATAAAAATAAAGAAGTAAGCTACGTAAAATCCGCTGCAATCGGCGGTGTTACGGGTTATGCGCTTAAATATGCTTTGCCTTTGCAAGAGTTTGAACAAAAAGAAGTGCTGGGCGATTCTTTTAAACTCAAAAAAGTAGGAGCAATGTACAGGGCAAGGCTGCAAGAATATAATGCCATAGATAAAGCCATTGCAAACGGAAGCGAAAGCGTTTCTGCGGAAGCTGCTTCATTTTTAAGAGCAAACAAGACCGGCATTTTAAAAACAAGCCAAAACAGGCAAGGGTTTGATGAAAAATTGAAGGCTTTATCCGATGTTGCAAGAAGCCAAATAAACGGATTAATGGGTAGGATTGAATCAAAAGGAATTGAAAAAGGTAACTTCTTGCAAGGAAGTGCCGTTGCCTATGCTAAAAGAAGCAGACCCGCATTTTATTACATAGCAATCGGTATGGCAATTTCCTTGTGCCTTGCAACTTTAAGAAATTATTTCAGCGCCAAAAAACCTAACGCGGACGGCATCAGCATAATTATTTAAAATCTTAATTTATCATTAATTTTGATTAGTTTTTGTAAATCCTTATATATAATAAGAGTAACAGCTTAAAAAAGGATTTTTTTATGTTTGATTTTGAAAAATTAACAAATACGGCGCAAAAAATTGTGGTTGAAGCGCAAAGGCTTGCGGCAGAAAATAAAAATACCCTTGTTGAACCCGGGCATATTATGCTTGCTTTTGCAAAGTGTTCGGACGATGTATGCCAAAATTTGCTAAAAGCGCTTAACCTTAACACGCCCGTTTTTCAAAATGATGTGCAAAATTTAGTGAACGAACTTCCAAAACTTGCAGGCGATATATCGCAGCCTTATTTATCGCAAAGTTCCGTTAAATTGTTTGATACAGCGCTTGATGAAGCCAAAAACGTGAAGGATAAATACATCACCCTTGAACATATTTTGCTTGCGCTTGCGGAACTTAACTTTTTAGAAAAAATACTGACCAAATATTCAATTACAAAAGAAAAAATCCTTGATAGCATGAAAAAGATAAGAGGAGATAAAAAAGTGGAAAACCAAAATTCCGACCAAGATTATAATGTAATGGAAAAATATTCGACAGATTTAACCGCCTTGGCGCGCGAGGGTAAATTAGACCCCGTTATAGGGCGCGATGAAGAAATCCGCCGCATAATTCAAGTTCTAAACAGGCGCACCAAAAACAACCCTGTTTTGATAGGCGAAGCAGGGGTGGGCAAAACCGCAATTGTTGAAGGGCTTGCAGCGCGTATAATTCGCGGCGATGTGCCCGAAGGCTTAAAAGACACTAAACTCATTTCGCTTGATATGGGCGCACTTGTGGCAGGGGCAAAATTTAGAGGCGAATTTGAAGAGCGCCTGAAAAAAGTTATGGATGAAGTTGAAAAATCTGAAGGCTCTATTATTATGTTTATAGATGAGCTCCACACGGTTGTGGGCGCGGGCGCTGCGGAAGGTTCAACAGACGCGGGCAACCTTTTAAAACCCATGCTTGCGCGCGGCCAGATAAGAACAGTAGGCGCAACAACGGTTAACGAATACCGCAAATACATTGAAAAAGACCCGGCGCTTGAGCGGCGTTTTCAGCCTGTTTTGGTGGATGAACCTTCTGTTGAAGATACAATTTCTATTTTAAGAGGTCTGAAAGACAGATACGAAGTGCACCATGGCGTCAGAATTAAAGACTCCGCGCTTGTTGCGGCGGCAAGGCTGTCGGACAGGTACATTACAGATAGATTCTTGCCCGATAAAGCCATAGATTTAATTGATGAGGCGGCATCTTCCGTTAGAATTGAAATTGATTCAATGCCCGAGGAACTTGACAAGCTTGAGCGCCAAAAACTTCAGTTGAAGATAGAGCTTGAGGCATTAAAGGGCGAAAATGACCAAAAAAATCAGGATAAAATACAAAAAACAGAAAAAATTTTAGATGATATTACAAAGCGTGCCGCGGCTTTAGAAGCGCAATGGAAGGAAGAAAAACAGCTTATCAAAGGTGAAGCCGATATAAAATCCGAAATTGAAAAAACGCGTGTTGAAATTGAAAATGCGGAGCGTTCTGCCAATCTTGAGCTTGCAGCGCAATTAAAGTACGGCAGGCTGCCCGAACTTCAAAAACAGCTTGAAGGGGCGCAGCATAGCGATACCAAAAACAAGAAGCCGACACTTTTAAAGGAAGATATAACCGAAGAAGATATTGCGGACGTTGTTTCAAAATGGACGGGCGTGCCCGTGCAAAAGCTGGTTGAGAGCGAAGCTAAAAAATTAATTGAAATGGAAAAAATTCTTCATAAGCGCGTAATCGGGCAAAATGAAGCGGTAAGCGTTGTGTGTGACGCTATTCGCCGCGCCAGAAGCGGGCTTAAAAACCCCAAACGCCCCATTGGAGCGTTTTTATTCCTTGGCCCTACGGGTGTGGGCAAAACAGAACTTGCCAAAACCCTTGCGGAATATATGTTTATGGACGAAGACAGCTTAATTCGCATTGATATGACAGAGTATATGGAAAAACATTCCGTTTCAAGGCTTATTGGCGCGCCCCCCGGCTACATAGGTCATGACGAAGGCGGCCAGCTGACCGAAAAAGTGCGCAGAAAGCCATATTCCGTTGTGCTTTTTGATGAAATTGAAAAAGCACACCCGGATGTTTTTAACATAATGCTCCAGATTTTTGATGACGGCAGATTGACTGATTCCAAAGGCAGAACGGTGGATTTCAAAAATACCGTTATAATTTTAACGTCAAACATAGGTTCGGACATTATTCTTGAAAACACTCTGAAATCAGGCGGCAACATTAACGAACAAACAAAAGAGCAGGTCTTAGAAAGGCTGCGCCATGCCTTCAAGCCCGAATTTTTAAACAGGCTTGATGAAACAGTGTTCTTTGACGCTTTAAAAATGAGCGATTTAGCCCAAATTGTCGATATTTCAATTAAATATTTAAAAGAGCTTTTGGCAGAGCGGAAAATTGAGCTTGAAATAACGGATGACGCCAAAGAAAAACTCGCAATTGCAGGGTTTAACCCGGTTTACGGTGCGCGCCCCCTAAAGCGCGTTATTTCAAAAATGATTGAAAACCCGCTTTCAAAAGAACTCTTGCAGGGCAAATTTAAGGACGGGGACACAATTCTGATTGATGTTGAGAATGATGAAATTGTG
>CAZYYK010000012.1:0-1557 GCA_964651135.1 uncultured Gammaproteobacteria bacterium
GCACTTCAATGAAGGCGAAGCCTTGGCGCAAATAAAACAAAAAATTGATGACTATTTAAATGAAGATTTTGAATTTGACATTGATTTTAAAGACATTAAGGGGCAAAACATTGCAAAAAAAGCGCTTGAAATTGCGGCAGCGGGCGGACATAACATTTTAATGTCAGGGCCCCCGGGAAGCGGCAAAACCCTTCTTGCAAAAGCATTTTCTTCAATTTTGCCGCCGTTAGGAAAAGAAGAAGCGATTGAACTTACAAAAATTTATTCAATAGCAGGGTTGCTGGACAGGCAAAAACCTTTGGTTTCAAAGCGCCCCTTTCGCTCCCCGCACCACAGCGCAAGTGCCGTTGGAATAATAGGGGGCGGCTCTAATCCAAAACCGGGGGAGATAACCCTTGCGCACAGGGGTGTTTTGTTTTTGGATGAAATGGTTGAATTTCCGCGCATGGTGCTTGAAGTTTTAAGGCAGCCTTTGGAAGATAGGGAAGTTACAATTTCGCGCGCAACAACAAGTATAAAATTCCCTGCAAATTTTATCCTGCTTGGGGCAATGAACCCTTGCCCGTGCGGGTTTTTGGGGGATAGCAAAAAGCAGTGCGTCTGCGCGGAGCCGCAAATTAAAAGATACCGCTCAAAATTATCGGGGCCCCTAATGGATAGAATTGACCTGCAAATTGAAGTGCCGCGCCTGACGCAAGATGAACTTTTGCAAATAAAACCGAGTGATGAAACATCTGAAATGATAAGAAAAAGGGTTATTGCCGCGCGCAAAATTCAAATTGAAAGGTACAAGAACCTGCCCGGCAAAATTAACTATACAAATTCAGAATTAACGCCTAAGATGATAAATAAATTTTGCAAAATTGATGATGCCACACGCACAATGTTAAAAAGCGCAATTAACAGGTTTAATTTGTCCGCACGCGCGTATGATAGGGTTTTAAAAATATCGCGCACAATAGCGGATTTAGAAGGTGCACAGGATATTGCCCAAACACACGTTGCGCAGGCACTTTGCTTCAGGGGCTTAAGTTAGTTCCAGGGGTTAATCGTCTTTAATCTGCCAGCCGTCTCTCATAATAAGCGCTGCACAGCCCATACCATGACCTTTATTTGTTAAAATACCGCATGCACTTTTTAAATAGTCTCTGTTTGTATTATCCAAGAAAGGAATAAATTTCCCTATTTTATCGGGGTCTCTATTGTAAATATAATACTGGTAGTAAAATATATCTTTACCGTTTGTATTAGGAGGTTTCTGCCCGTTTACATCAATTACAATACTTATTTCTTGCCCATATATTGGCGTAAGGGCTATTAATGTGCCGTCATCTAAATAAAATCTAGCGTACCTTGAGCCAAAAGAACTTGGAGGGTATCCCTTACTTAAAATCCTGTGTTTAAATTCACAATCCCCCACTGTTTTTGTGCCGCAATTTTTTGCAACTTTTAGATACGGTATTAAATACCTGTCCGCAAATTTTACCGCAGCTTCCCCGGAGAAACGCTTCCCGATTTCCCAGGTTGTAACAGGCCCGTTATCTCTGATGGCGGAGG
>CAZYYK010000012.1:1567-9015 GCA_964651135.1 uncultured Gammaproteobacteria bacterium
TTGAAACATTCTGCTGCCTTTGGTCATTAAACCTTGCCATATAGACCATTAAGGCCACAGTACCTATGACAACAATGATAACAAGAAATTGTTGCATTGTTAATCCGCTCTTTTTCATTTGCCTCCTTTAGGGTACAAGTATAAACGACAATGCCCAAATAAACAAGAAATTAACATTGCTTAATAAAAAAGTGCGACTTGAGCCGCACTAAAGTTTAAAAAGGTTTTACATTAATATTAAATCTGTTAAAATTCAAGCCCTGCTTCTTTTGCAGCTTCTGCCAAGGCTTTTACACGCCCGTGGAACAAGAAACCGCCTCTGTCAAAAATTACACCCTTAACGCCTGCTTTAACCGCTTTTTTTGCGATGTCTGTGCCTACAACCTTTGCGCTTTCAACATTTCCGCCGTGCTTTAAGCCCAACTCTTTTAATTTTGAAGATGAACTTGCCAAAGTTATTCCTTTAGTGTCGTCAATAATTTGGGCGTAAATGTGCTTAAGGCTTCTGTATACCGCTAATCTCGGGTATTCGGACGTGCCTTGAATTTTATTTCTGATTCTTAAGTGTCTTTTTCTTGTCTGTTCTTTTTTGCTTTTTACTATAATCATTTTATTTTCCTTTCACCGAAACCCTTCAAGCCTTGCGCAAGCGGGTTTATATCGGCAATTTACTTATTATTTCTTACCTGCTTTGCCCGCTTTTTTACGTACGAATTCGCCTTCATAGCGTACGCCTTTGCCTTTATACGGTTCAGGCGGGCGTTTGGAGCGAATTAGCGCTGCAATATCGCCTACAAGCTGTTTATTTGAACCCGAAACCGTGATTTTCGTATTGGCTTCAACTTCAATTTTAATGCCTTTAGGGGCTTTAATTACAACCGGGTGCGAATAGCCCAGGGAAAGATTGATGTCGCTTCCTTGCATGTTGGCACGATAGCCAACACCCAAAATTTCAAGCTTTTTTACAAAAGGCGTTTTAACACCGTTTATTGCGTTTGCAACAAGCGTTCTTGAAAGCCCGTGCAGCGAACATGATTTCCTGTCATCATTCAGCCTTTTTATAATAACGGTTTTATCAACCTGCTCAATAGTAATTTCGGGGCAAACTTCAACTTCTTCCGTGCCCAAAGGCCCTTTTGCGTTAATTTTATTGTTTTCTATTTTTACTTCAACACCGTCAGGTATTGCGATAGGGCTTCTGCCTATTCTTGACATAATTTTCTCCTTCTTGCGGTATTTGTTATAACCAGCGAAGCTTTTCTACCAATTGCACTTCGCATCTTTGAAAAGCGCTTACCAAACGTAGCAAAGAATTTCGCCGCCAAGCTTTACTTCTTTAGCTTTTCTGTCTGTCATAAGCCCTTTGCTTGTTGATATAACAGCAATACCCATACCGTCATAAACTCTTGGCACGTGTTTTGCTTTTGTATATATTCTAAGACCGGAGGATGACACTCTTTGCAAGCCGCTAATTACAGGGGTTGCGCCTTTATATTTAAGAGTTACGGCAATATCTGAAAATTTGCCTTTTTCAACAATTTTATAATCGGCAATGTAGCCTTCTTCTTTTAACAATTTAACCAGTTCAATTTTTAATTTTGACGCGGGAATATTAACGCTTTCATGTTTTACCATGTTTGCATTTCTTATTCTTGTAAGTGCATCTGCTATTGGATCTGTTACCATTTTATTTTCCTTTATCTTACTACTTGCAAGCACATCTTGCAGTTTAGTTGTACGTTTTTTGTTCTTCAAATGCGGTGCTGCCGCACACGCTTTTCTACCAAGAAGATTTTGTTACACCCGGAAGTAACCCGCGGTGCGCAAACATTCTTAGACAAATTCTGCAAAGACCAAAATCTCTGTGGAAACCGTGCGGTCTGCCGCAGTTTGAGCATCTGTTGTGCAGCCTTACTTTGGGATATTTACCTGCTGTAACTAACGCTTCTCTTTTTTGTTCTTTAATAATCATTGATTTTTTTGCCATTATTGTTTTCCTTTTATTTCTTAAACGGCATACCCAAGTGTGCCAATAAGCTTTTTGCTTCTTCATCTGTTTTAGCTGTTGTTATAATTGAAATATTCATACCTTTTACGATATCAACTTCTTCGTAATGAATTTCAGGGAACAGTGACTGTTCTTTTAACCCGAATGTATAATTGCCTCTGCCGTCAAAACTTTTTGGCGAAACACCCCTAAAGTCACGAATACGGGGCAGGACAACACAAATAAGTTTTTGGATAAAATCATACATTCTATCGCCTCTTAAAGTTACCATTGAACCAACGGGCATCCCTTCTCTTAATTTGTAAGATGCGATTGATTTTTTTGCTTTTGTAACAAGGGCCTTTTGGCCTGCAATTTTGGTAAGCTGTTTTACAATGCTTTCCGCCAATTTTGAATTGTGAGAAGCTTCGCCAACGCCCATGTTAACCACAATTTTGTGCAGCCTTGGAACTTCCAAAACATTTTTATACTTAAACTCTTCTTTAAGCTGTTTTTTAATTTCTTTGTTGTATCTGGTTTTTAAGTCTTTTGTTGCTGTCATTTTATTTTCCTTTTTCTTAGCCTTTGAAATTTTGCATATTTAATGCCTGTCAAACTTCAATGCCCCACCTTGATGGTTAGTCAATTTCTTTATTGCATTTTTTGCACATGCGAACTTTCTTGTCTCCCTTAATTTCGCGCGATATTCTTGTTGCCTTTTCGCAAACAGGGCATACAAGCATAACTTTTGAAGATTCAACGGGACGTTCTATTTTAATAAGTCCGCCTTGAATTCCCGCACCCGGATTGGGCCTTTGCGCTTTAGTTTTAATGTTAATACCTTCAACCAAAACCGTGCCGTCTTTTTTGATAACTTCTTTAACGTTGCCGATTTTGCCTTTATCGCAGCCGGATATAACAGTAACCCTGTCACCGACTTTTACATGTACTTCTTTTACCTTTTTTTCTTGTGCCATTTTATTATTCCTTTAAATTACTTCGGGAGCCAAAGAAACTATTTTCATATAGTTTTTGTCTCTTAATTCTCTTGCCACAGGGCCGAAAACACGCGTACCGCGGGGGGTGCCGTCTTTGTTGATAATAACAGCCGCGTTTTCATCAAACCTTATAACAGAGCCGTCGTTTCTTTTGATGTCTGCCTTTGTTCTAACCACAACCGCAGTAACAACTTCGGACTTTTTAACAGTCATATTCGGAGTTGCCTGCTTAACCGTTGCAACAATAACATCGCCCACGCCCGCATATTTTTTGTTTGATGAGCCCATAACTCTTATACACAAAAGCTCTTTGGCACCTGTGTTATCTGCAACCTGTAATCTTGTTTCTTGCTGTATCATTTTTATCTACCTTTTTATCTAATTTGCTTTTGTAACAACATCTTTCAAAACCCAGCGAACAGTTCTTGCAATGGGGCGGTTTTCAACAATTGTAACAACATCGCCAACATTTGCCCTGTCTTCAAGATCCCGGGCTTTATAATTTTTTGTTGTTTGTATAATTTTCTTGTATTTTTTGTGAGTTTTAGGTTCTAAAACCTTGACCACAATGGTTTTATCCATTTTGTCACTTGTAACAGTACCTTGTTTAACTTTCTTAGGCATTTTGTTTTTCCTTTAATTCTTTTTCTTTAATAACCGTTTTTGCTTGTGCAATCGCCCTTTTTGTCTGCTTAATTTGGGCAGGATTTTCCAATTGATTCATTTTATTATGTTTCATTCTCAAAGAAAATAAATCTTTTTTAAAATTCAGAACAAGTTCTTTTAGTTCTTCGATTGTTTTTTCACGCATTTCTGTAAGTTTCATAATTCAACCTATTTTTCTACAATTTTCACTTTAATCGGTAATTTTTGAGCACCTAATTTAAGGGCTTCAATGGCTTCTTCTCTTATTGAGTAATCAATTTCAAACAACATTCTGCCGGGTTTTACAACGGCTACCCAATATTCAGGGTTGCCTTTTCCTTTACCCATACGGGTTTCGGCAGGTTTTGCGGTAATCGGTTTATCGGGAAATATTTTTATCCAAACATTGCCGCCGCGTTTGATTTTTCTTGTGATGGCACGTCTTGCGGCCTCTATTTGTCTTGCCGTAATCCAGGCGGGTTCAGTGGTTATCATACCGTAAGAACCGAATTCCAAAGTTGTACCTCTGGTTTCACTGCCTTTCATATTGCCTTTCATTTTTTTACGAAATTTTGTCTTTTTGGGCATTAACATTTTTTATCTTGCTCCTATTATTCTTGTGAATCAGCTTCCTGGGGCTGTTCTTCTGATTGTTTTCTTCTGCGCGGTTCTTTGTTCCCCGCCAATGAAGGTTTTTTAATTTTAATATTTTGATCAGCCTTGTCGCCCGGATCTAAAATACCTTTGAATATCCAAACTTTAACGCCGATTTTGCCCATTACGGTGTCAGCTTCCGTAAAACCGTAATTAACATCTGCTCTTAGGGTTTGAAGGGGAATTCTTCCCTCTTTTGCCCATTCGGACCTTGCAATTTCCGCACCGCCCAAACGCCCTGATACCATAACTTTGATACCCTGAACGCCGGCTCTCATTGTGCGTTGCATTGCCTGTTTCATTGCACGTCTGAAAGCAATTCTTTTCTCAAGCTGAAGCGCAATGCTTTCTGCAACCAATTGTGCGTCAACATCAATTCTTGCAACTTCAACAATATCTATTGAAACATGGACATTATTAATCAATTTTTGAACAGCTGACCTTAATTCATCAATGCCCTGGCCTCCGCGCCCTACAACTATACCCGGTTTTGCTGTCATTACGGTAATGTTAACGCTTTGCGCTTTTCTTGCAATAACAATTCTGCTAACACCGGTTATGTACAGTTTCTTTTTAATGAATTTTCTGATTTTCGCATCTTCTGCTATAAATTCGGCATACTTTTTCTTTGCGTACCACTGGCTTATCCAGGGTTCTGTTATGCCTACTCTAAATCCGGTTGGATGTGTTTTTTGTCCCAAAGTTCTTCTCCTAGTTACTTGTAAGTTTTATCGTTAAGTGTGACGTTCTTTTAACTCTGCTGTACATTCTGCCCTGCGCACGCGCTTTACCTCTTTTGTAAGTTGTGCTCTCATCTGCAAAAATTTCAGAGATTTTAAGGTCTTCGGTTTTTACGCCGAATTTTTGCGAAGCATTGGCAATTGCCGCATTCAAGTTTTTTTCAACAACTCTTGCCGCAAAGTAAGGCATATATTTTAAAATTCTTTCGGCATCTGCCACTTTTTTGCCTCTTACTTCATTTATGACACGGCGGATTTTCCTTGCCGTCATTTTAATATCAGTTTGTTTTGCTGTTGCCTGTTGCATTGTTATTTCCTTTATCACTATGCGCGTTTTGCGGTTTTATCCGAACCGGCGTGACCTCTGAAAAGCCTTGTCGGTGCAAATTCGCCTAATTTGTGCCCTACCATTTGTTCCGTAATATAAACGGGAACATGGGTTTTACCGTTGTGTACCGCAATTGTGTGTCCTAACATATCGGGTACAATCATTGATGCTCTAGACCAAGTTTTAACAACTTTTCTGTCTTGAGTTTCATTTAATTTTTCAATCTTTTTAATTAAAGAGTGATGTATATATGGACCTTTTTTTAATGAACGAGCCATGTATTTATGTTCTCCTTACCTTATTTTTTTCTTCTTCTTACAATCATTTTGGACGATTGTTTTTTGGCGTTTCTTGTTTTGGAACCAAGAGCAGGTTTGCCCCAGGGTGTTTTAGGGTGTCCGCCCGGGCCTGTTTTGCCTTCGCCGCCGCCGTGAGGGTGATCAACAGGGTTCATTGTAACGCCGCGAACAGTAGGTTTAATGCCCAAGTGGCGTGTTCTGCCGGCTTTTCCTGTTTTTAAGTTTTTAAATTCACTGTTGCCAAGACTGCCTATTGTTGCATAACATTCTTTTCTTACCATTCTCATTTCAGAAGACGGCAATTTAAGGGTTACATAGTTTCCTTCTTTTGCCATAAGCTGGGCGCCTGCACCTGCCGTGCGCACCATTTTTGCACCTCTGCCGGGCACCATTTCAATGTTATGAATTATAGTACCCAAGGGTATATTTTCTAAAGGAAGCGCATTGCCTGTTTTGATATCGGAATCAGGGCCTGAAATAATTTTATCGCCTACGTTTAAGCCTTCGGGTGTCAATATATATCTTTTTTCGCCGTCAGCATAAACTACAAGAGAAATTCTAACGTTGCGGTTCGGGTCATATTCAACGGTTTTAACAAAACCAATGATTCCTGCCTTATCACGTTTAAAATCAATAACGCGGTATGCCTGTTTGTGCCCGCCGCCTATGTGGCGTGTTGTTATTCTGCCTGTGTTATTTCTTCCGCCTGTTTTCTTTATGGGTTTTAAAAGCGATTTTTCCGGAGTTTGTGTTGTAACATCGGAATAATCGGGTCTTAACATACCCCTTTGGCCGTTTGATGTCGGATTAATTTTACGAGTTGCCATTGTTTTACACTCCTGTCAATTCTTCAATAGGGTCACCGATTATTGTTACAACGGCTTTTTTCCCTGATTGTGTTCTGCCAAACTTTGTGCCCATTCTTTTTTGGTGAGAAGGCATATAGGCAGTTGTTACTTTCTTAACTTTGCGATTTGGATAAGCCTGTTCAATGGCCTGGGCAATTTCAACTTTTGTGGCGTTTTTGTCGACTTCAAAAGTATAAATTCCGCTTTGCACGTTTGCCATTGATTTTTCAGTAATTATCGGCTTTTTTATAATATCATATAATTTTTCTTGATTTGTTCTTGATTTGCTCATTTTAACTTAACCTTTCAGTTATATCTTTAATTGCGTCTTTTGTAACCACAACGCTTGTTGCTTCAATTAAGTCTTTTACGTTTAAATTTGTGGGCAATAAAAGTTTAACGTTGGGCAGGTTTCTTGCTGCCAATTCAAGGTTTTTATTGCTGTCAGCTTTAAAATCAGCTATGATTAACACTTTGCCCTGTGCGTTAATATCTTTTAAAATTTTTGCCATTTCTTTTGTTTTGGGTTCGATTTTTGAAAAATCTTCAACCAAAACCAAGCTTTCAAGCCTTGCCGAAAGTGCGGATTTTATTGCAAGCGCTCTTGCTTTTTTGGGCATATCAACTGCATAATCCCTTGGTTTAGGCCCGAAAATAACGCCGCCGCCTGCAAATAGAGGGCTTCTTATTGACCCTGCACGCGCTCTGCCCGTGCCTTTTTGTTTCCAGGGTTTTCTGCCGCCGCCTGCAACTTCCGATCTTGTTTTGGTATTGGCGCTGCCTTGGCGCGCGTTGTTTAACTGCCTTTTAAGAGCCAAATGCATAACATGAACGTTGGGCTCAAGCGCAAACACATCGCCCTTAAGCTTTAATTCGCCAACTTCAGCGCCTTTTATATCTACCAGTTTAACTGTTTTATCTTTAATTTTACTTTTAACCATTTCTTACC
>CAZYYK010000012.1:9025-23234 GCA_964651135.1 uncultured Gammaproteobacteria bacterium
ACCTCAATCCTATTTGGTCACAACCGGTTTTACTGTAACCAATTTGCCCTCAGGCCCGGGGATAGCACCTTTAATTAATAAAAGGTTTTTGTCTGTATCTATTCTTACAACGCTCAATTTTGCAACGGTAACTTTTTCATTGCCCATATTGCCTGCCATTTTTTTGCCTTTGTAAATGCGGCCGGGCGTTGTGCCTGCACCTATTGAACCTGGTTCTCTGTGGTTTTTAGAACCGTGCGCCATAGGGCCTCTTGAAAAATTGTGGCGTTTAACTGTGCCTTGAAAGCCTTTGCCGATTGATTTACCCGACACGTTCACTTTTTTGGCTTCTTTTAAAACGGTTAAGTCAACTGTATCACCCACTTTATAATCCTGCGGGTTATCCACTCTGAATTCCTGCAAATGCCTGAAATTATCAAGGCCGTTTTTCTTAAAGTGGCCTATTTGCGCTTTGGTTAAGTGTTTTTCTTTAGCCGATATTACGCCAACTTGAATTGCGTTGTAACCGTCTGTTTCAATTGTTTTAACTTGGGTCACAACAAGCGGATCAACCTTCACTACCGTAACCGGTATTGATAAGCCTGATTCGTCATAAACCTGGGTCATACCAAGTTTTGTACCTATAACGCCTATTGTCATATTTTACCTTTCTATTGTAAGAGCTACGCTTAAGCTTTGTTGATGGGGCAACTCTGCTTTTAAGTAGGTTACATTTAATATTTAGTTGTCACTTCGTTTTTATAGTTTAACTTCAATGTCGACGCCAGCCGGCAAATCCATTCTTGAGAGTTCTTCTGTTGTTTGTGCTGTCGGATCATAAATATCGATGATTCTTTTGTGTGTCCTCATTTCAAAATGCTCACGGGACTTTTTATCAACGTGAGGAGAACGAAGCACACAATAAATTCTGCGTTTTGTGGGCAACGGCACAGGGCCCGACACCGATGCATCGGTTCTTTTTGCCGTTTCAACAATTTTTTGCGCAGAGTTGTCAATCAGCTTATGGTCGTATGCTTTCAAGCAAACTCTTATTCTTTGTCTTTTTCCTGTTGTATTCATTGTTTTTCTTTGCTTTTCTTCTTTTACTTTGTATAACGTAAATTCAACTGTATAATAAACAAAATTCTTCGTCAATAGATAATTTTAATTTGCCGTTAAATTTTGTAACATTTTTTTTGACATGGTAATATAAAACCATGGAAAAAATAAAAGTCAAAAGGGCGATATCCGCATTAGTTATTTGCGCAGCAATGCTTTTAGGGATTTTTCTTCGCGCAAATATGCTTTTAAATAATCTGGAATTCTGGCATGATGAAGCATCGCTTGGGTTAAACCTTCTAAAAAACGGCTATCTTATCTATTTTAAAACACTTGATTACGCCCAAGCAGCGCCGCCCATGTTTTTAATATGGGAAAAATTTCTTGCCTTAACTTTTGGCTTCAAGGATATAGTAATTAAAATAACGCCTTTTTTGTTCGGGTGTGCAGCGCTTGTTTTATTTTATTTTTTTGCAAGAAGGTTTTTAAAATCAGGCTTTTCAATTCTGCTTGCTTTATATCTTTTTGCAATAAATACACCTTTAATTTTATATTCAAGCCAGTTTAAACCTTATATAATTGAAGTATTTTTTACAATTTTAATAATTTTGGTTTCAATGAACTTGAATTTTGAAAAAAGGAATTTGAAGGCGGCATTTTTGTTTTCTTTAATTCCCTGGTTTTCTTATGCGAGCGCTTTTGTTCTTGCGGCTGTTAATTTAATTATTTTTGCAAAAAATATAAAAACGCACCTTAAAAATACGGTTTTATTTTTTGCGCCGCAAATTGTATCTGCTTTAATTTTGTATTTCATGGTTGTAAAAAATTGTCAAAATTCGCAAATTATGCAAGCTTTTTGGGAAAAATATTTTTTAAGCGCAAAAACTTTTATGCCGCTTTTTTTAAATTCCTTCACGCAGGTTTTTGTTTCGGCAAAAGGGGTTTTGGTGGTTATGCTTGCCATATCGTTTGTTATAGGTGCAATTTTACTTTATAAAAAAGATAGGGAAAAATTTGCTTTTTTAATTTTGCCTTATTTGGCGCTTGTTGCGGCATCGTTTTTGAAATTTTACCCTTTTGGCGAAAGGCTTATTTTGTTTTTAGCGCCAATTTATATTGTGCTTGTTATAAAACCTTTTGATATGATTTTGAATAAAAATAAAATTCCATTTGTTTTGCTTTGTGCGGGTTTTGCCTTTGCAATATTTTACGGCAGTGCCAAAATTAAACTAATTATTCCAAAAGAACACGGTAACGCCATATGCACCACGGTAAAAGAAAGAAGCAGCAAGAATGATATTTTTTACATTCACCCGAAAAGGTTTACAATCCGCTATTATTGCAAGCTGCATAACACTGATGTTCAATTTAAGGAAATTTATGATATTGAAAATTTTTCAAAAAATAAAACCTATTGGCTTGTATCTTTAAGTAATCAGGAAGGCTACCCAAAACCCTTGGACAACAAAGAGCTTGAAGAAAAAATGAAAAAATACGGAAAATTTGAAACCTACATTTTGCCTTCGGGGTTTTTATATAGATTTTCAAAAATTAAGTGATAAAATTATATTATGGAAAAATTTATAGCAATATTTATAGGTGGCGGAATAGGTTCAAGCGCAAGGTGGCTTGTGAACGTGTTTTTTGACAAATTCACAAAAGGCGAATTTCCTTATTCCACACTTTTTGTAAATATTGTAAGCTGTTTTATTTTAGGTTTTTTAAGTTACTATTTAATGGAAAAATTACACGTGGCTGAAGAGTGGCGCTTGTTTTTAACGATAGGCTTTTGCGGCGGCTTTTCAACGTTTTCGGCTTTTGCCTTTGAGCATTTCAATATGCTTCAGGGGGGCGAAATTGCAAAAAGCGTAATATATATGGTTTTAAGCACCGTGCTTGGCATTAGTGCTATAATTTTCGGGGTTTTGTCCGCAAGATTATTTCATTAAACTTATATCGATTTTATAATCTAAAATTTCACAGATTAAAGCCATTTCTGCAAATTTTAAAGAATTTCTGCTCAATTTTTGCGCCAAATTAAAGCGCGTATAGTTATAGTCGGAAACTTCGTTCATTCTGCGGGCTAATTCTGCAATAGTTATGCACTTTTCAGCCAGCATGATTTTAACAATCTTTTGAACGGAGCTGTCTTTTGTTACCTCAAAATTAACATTCATGGTAATATCTTACTATCTTTAGTTTTTATTGACATTATTAAGGATAATATGTTAAAATATCATCATAATTATAATGTTGTTAAAATTATGAACACAAAATATAAGAAAGGTTAAGTATGGAAAAGAAAACAAAGCCTTACACGGGGTTTACGCTGGCGGAAGTTTTAATAACGTTAGCAATTATCGGAGTTGTTGCAGCGCTTACAATCCCCACGGTTATGCGAAATTATCAAAAAACTCAGACATTAACAAAACTTAAAAAGACATATTCTACCCTTGCCAATACCACAAATTTGGCAATGGCAGACCACGGACCCATAGCAGTATGGAATATTGGAGAAAGTTCATCAAGCCAAGCATCTGTTGATTTTGTAAATACTTACATGATACCCTATTTAAAGGTTTCAAAAAATTGCGAAAATAAAATAACGGGTGATTGCGCCTTTAATTATTCAGACCTTAACAGCAACACGCAAAGGTCTTTCGGCAACATATATTCACGCTTCTATTTAAACGATGGAACATTCGTCGCATCAAGAATAAGCAATTCCACAACCGAAGAAGGACGTAATTACAGGCAAGTTCATGTTCTTGTAGATATAAACGGACAAAAAAAGCCTAATAAATACGGCAAAGATTTATACTTTTTTAAATATTACATATTTCACGGGAACCAATCAAACAGTTATAACGGAAAATTTCTTCCTTATTATTATAACGACTCAAGGGATTTATTAACCGGAAAAACAGGTCATCCCGACAGTTGCAGCAAAGAAGGAACCGGGGCGGTATGCGCAGCCCTTATCTTAAAAGACGGCTGGCAGATATCAGACGACTACCCATGGTAATTTTTATGATATAATAATCCCATGAAAAAATTAAACTTTTTAACAGCCGGGGTGCCCATTGTGGCAAAAGAATACGCCAATGCCTGCAAAACCTTGCGCGAGCTTGAACTTGACGGCATGGAGCTTGAATTTGTGCATGGCGTTCGTATGTCGGAAGAAAGCCGCAAAATTCTTCAAAAAGAAAAACAGGATTTAATTTTTACAGCCCATGCGCCTTATTATATAAATTTGAATGCCAAAGAAAAAGAAAAGGTTGACGCAAGCGTTGACAGAATTTTAGACACTGCACGCGCCGCAAATGCTTTGGGCGGCTGGTCAATAGTGTACCATGCCGGCTTTTACCTGGGGCAGGATAAAGAAACCGTTTTTCAAAACATCTTAAAGCAGCAAAATATAATTATGGATGTCCTTAAAAAAGAAGGAAATAGCATTTGGGTGCGCCCCGAAACCACGGGCAAGGGAACCCAATGGGGCGATTTGGATGAAATTTTGGCGCTTTGTAAAAATTTTGAAAACATGCTGCCCTGCATTGATTTTTCCCACATCCATGCGCGCTCGGGCGGGGGGTTTAACACTTACGATGCTTTTTGCGCTATTCTTGAAAAAACCGCAAATGTCCTGGGGGATAGGGCACTGAATAATTTCCACGCGCACATAGCGGGCATTGCTTACAGCCAGAAGGGCGAAAAACATCACCTTATTCTAAATGAAAGCGATATGAATTACAAAGATTTGCTCAAAGCATTTAAAAAGTTTGATATAAAAGGTGTTGTTATCTGCGAAAGCCCAAATATTGAAGTGGATTGCAAAATGCTTAAAGAATTTTATTTAAGCTTGTAAAAATTTGCGCAAATTTTAAAATTTACGTGTTTTGTCAACTTACTACTTAATACAAAAGGAATGAAGGAAGAAAATGAAAATTAATGCAGTTAACAACAACCGGCCGTCTTTTGGTATGGCAGTGCGCTTGGGTCCGCAAATGCGCAAAACAATAGATAATTTAACCAAAATACAACATGTAGAAGGTATAAATGATTTTTTGACATATCTTCACAACGATATGCCAACTTTTGACTTTGATGTTTTCAGAAGGGGACGCCTGTTTAAAGGTGTCAAAATAGGCATTCTGACCAAAGAAATAAAAGATGGAGCGGGCAATATTATAAAACGCCCCCAAGGGAGAGGCATTGTGCTTACATCAGTCCATGAAATATCACGTTACCCCAAAGATGTAGTAGGGCGCATAGGCAAGTCTATAACGCGTGAAGAATTCGGATTAAACAACCAGCCTGCAAAAATCTTTGACAAGTTTAAAGCGTATATAAATCAAAGTTTTTCCAATGCACCAATTATTGAACAGCCAATAAACAGTGCAAAAAGACGCGGCACACAAAGAACGTTCCGTTAACCGCATTTTTCAACAGTTAACCTTTCAACCCACCTTATAGCGCGTGTTGGAAGGTTTTCTTCTGCTTTTGCAATGCCGTCCACCAAAATTGTAAGCATTCCGGCATTTTTTCCTGCCAAAATATCAGTAATGGGCCTATCCCCCACAAGCGCCACCTCGCAAGCCTTCAGGTCAAGTTCATTTAAGGCTTTTTTAATAACTTCCGTCTGCGGCTTTCTGGCGGGATAATAAATTTTAATGCCTATTTTTGCCTGAACTTTTTCAATATAAGATTTTTTATAGTTGTTTGAAATAATTGCAAATTTAAAATGTTCGCCCAAAGTTTCTAAAAAAACCCTTGTTTTATCGCTGAAATGGGCAGATTTTGATTTTGTAACAGTGCTGTCCAAATCAAAAAATATCCCCTTAATCCCTTTTTTCATAAGTTCCTCAGGGTCTATATCATAAATACTTTCTAAATCGTAATCGGGTTTTATTTTCCCTTTAAAAAGCGGCATGTACGCCTTGATTTTTTTCATCAGACTCATTTTTAATCCCTACCGTTCTACCTAAAGCCCAGTGCCAATTTTTGGGCTTATTGCTTAATTTAAGCCAAACAACATCGTTTGTGTTCGCAACATCTTTTATGTTTTTAGCTTCATCCCTAATCTCTAAAACGCGCGCTTGCATGCTTTGGTCAGGCGTTATAATTTCAATTTCATCGTTTAGCAAAATTTTATTTTTAATTTCGACCTTGTAGCTATCAGTGTCAAAATCTTGAAACACGCAAAGAAAATCCGCCCCTGCAAGCCCTTTTGAAATATCGTAGCTGTAACTTTCGCAATTGTTGCCGCCCAAGAAAAACCCTTGCGTGTAGCCGCGGTTGCCCACTTTTCTTAAATCCAAAAATCCCTCATCCGCAGATATTTTATTATCCATAACCTCGCGGTAGGCTTTTGCCACAGCACTTACATAATACAGGCTTTTTGTGCGCCCTTCAACCTTGAAAGAATCAACGCCCGCAGCGTGTAAATTTTTTAAATGGTGCACAAGACACAAATCTTTGGGCGATAAAATGTGCGCTCCGCGCGGGTTTTCAATAATTTCATAATATTCGCCGGGCCTGGTTTCTTCTAAAAGTTTGTAACTCCACCTGCAAGGCTGCGCACAGCCGCCCTGATTGGCTTTGCGCTCGTTTTTGGTCATATAATCGCTCAAAAGGCAGCGGCCCGAAAAACTTACGCACTGCGACCCGTGTATAAAATGTTCAAGCTCAATATCGGGCACATTTTTTCTTATTTCTTCAATTTGTTTTAAGGATAATTCGCGCGCCAAAATAACCCTTTTTACGCCCAAACCCTGCCAAAATTTAACGGCTTCAGAGTTAAGAGTGTTTGTTTGGGTTGAGATGTGTATGTCAATTCCCGCCAATTCCTTTTTCACAACTTCAAACACCCCGAAATCGCTTAAAATAACGGCGTGCGGGTTTGCTTCTTTTATAATATCAATGTTTTTATACAAATTTTTAATGTCATCATCAAACGCAAAAATATTGAGCGTCAAATAAATTTTTTTATTAAGCGCCCTTGCCTCATCCACCGCGGTTTTTAAATTTTCGCGCGTTATTAATTCGCCCTTGCGCATTGTGCGCAGGGAAAAATCCACCATTCCCAAATAAACGGCGTCAGCACCGTAAGCAAAAGCGTATTTCATCTTTTCAATATTCCCCGCAGGCAACAAAAGTTCAGGTTTCATAAGACGATTATATCATAGGGAAAATTATAAATCCAATTTTGAAAACGCACCTATATCCAAATTCAGCTCACGCGCAATTTTATATAAATTTTTGAATTTGATGTTGCTAAGCCCGTTTTCTATGGCGCTTATTGCCTGCACGCTCAAACTTGTTGCTTCCGCCAGCTTTTCTTGCGAAATATCTTCTTCTATGCGCTTAAATTTAATAATATGCCCCATTTTTATAAGTAATTTATCTTTCATATTGTAATTCTAAGTTACTTGACATTTGTTTAACAATCATGTATGCTTTAATTTATTAAAGTATACATTAATATATTAAAGAGGTGATTAAAAAAATGAATAGCAAAAAAGGATTCACCCTTGCGGAAGTTCTTATCACATTAGCAATAATAGGTGTTGTGGCAGCACTCACAATCCCTTCTGTTGTAAAGAATTATCAAAAAACCCAAACTGTAACAAAGCTAAAAAAGGCATGGTCTATAATAAACCAGGCATATAACAATTCGCAGGCAGAAAATGGCATGTATCAAACCTGGGATAGCGCTTTTGATATTGGGGCTAAGGAATATTTTAACAGATACTGGAAACCTTATTTGAAGATAGCAAAAATTTGCACAAGCTATTCTGATTGCGGGTATAAAATTGATAAACCCTGGAAAACAGCTAACGGCGGTGACACCGGCATGCTTGTTGTTTGGGTAGAGGCAAGAACAACATTTTTAACACCTGACGGTATGCTTTTTGTAATTTTCTCAACAGGCGGTGATGCCACAGTTCCCCATAACAATATTTTTGTTGATCTAAACGGCTCAAAAGAGCCTAACCGTTTGGGCAGGGACTTATTTTATTTTGTAAGAACCGACAAAGGAATTTTGCCAAATTGTTACAACGGCAGTATGGCGGGCATAAATAGTGAATGCTCCAAAACCGGCAGCGGCACTTGCTGTGCTGCAAAGCTTGCGCGCGAAGGGTGGGAGATGAAGGATAATTACCCGTGGTGATTAATGTTAAAAAACCACTGAGGGTTTAAATTCCAAAATATTGGGCAAGAATCCAAAAAAACTGTTTTGTGTTCGGATCCGACAATCCCACAACATCTGTTGCCAGAAAGCCGTAATCTATGTTGCCGTCCATAACACCTGCGCTGTCACAATCTTGGAGGGCATATAGCATTGTAAGCTCGCTTGCACCTATTAGTTCATCGGCGTTTAGATCAAGATTGTCAAATTCCCGGGCGGTTTTGCCTTTGTCGTATTCGGTCATCTCATCCCTGCCGTATTCATGGGCAGGATTTAAATTATAATGTTCATACTCTCTTTTAGTGTTATACTCTTGTGCATTTAAACAGCCGTCACCATCGCCGTCATAAAGGCTTATTTGCGACTCTGACATTGCGCGTGCATTTTCCAAATATGCTTTTTTGGCTTCCGGTGTAGGTGCTTTCAAAATATCGGGGTACATCCAGAGCATATTTTCATTTTCACTTATAAATTGGTCGCCATCGACATTATAAGAGGCGAATTTAGCTGCAATGTCTTCTTCCTCCGCAACCAAACCTGCTTCTGCTGCATACCTTTTTATATACTCTTCTTTGTTTAAAGAGCCGTTTTTATCTTTATCGTAGGGAGTCAGATATAGTCCGCTATATGCTGCCTTGGTATTTGCGTCTATAGTTGAGGGGTCTTGATTGAATCTTCCTTTTATATCTTCATCCACATTAAGTTCGTCGTTTTTATCTTCATCCAAACTTTCAAACTCCGCTGTTAATAAATCTTTATAGTCGTCAACTTTAAACATAGTTTTTTGTTCTTCGGCATACTCCGTATACGATAACTTGCCGTCTTTATCCGCATCAAAGGGGTCTAAATAAAATGAATTAAACATATTGACGTCTTCATCTGATGGACAATTTACGTAATATATGTCCTCCTGCTCTGAAGTGGTATATTGGAAAGGTGCCACAGGCTTAACTTCTATGCCTTTACATTCCAAATAGCCCTTTAAATAAGTATGGGCGTAATTATCTTCAGACATAATATATGCCTGGGCTTTTTTTGCCATTGTACTCTTGTCCGCAGGCTGCTGCGTGCTTTTTGAAGTAACTCCGTCTATTTTAAACATTACTGTTATCCTCTTGTGCTTTTGTAAATATAATTATTTAAAGTATATTTTTTATATAAAATTGTTATGTAAAGTATATAACAATTTACATAATTTAATAATTAAGCCGAAAAAACTGTAATAGGTTAATAATAAAATTTGCAACTTTAACGTATGCAAAAAATTCCCAAAAGGAAACTAATGTTCCTGAACCTTCACTTTGCCATGCACCGCTTTATCTATATTCAAGCTGTCTGATAAACTGTCTTCAAGTTCTTTTTGACGCCGTGTAAAACTTACCGCGTGTTGTAAAAGCCGTGCATTTAAGCTGGCTGTTGGCGTCTGCGTCATAAATATCAAATGCTATAACATCAATTGCAATGTCATCACGTATTCTCATAAGGTTTATGGCGTAAGTGCAGGGGCTTTCGTCACAGTTTTCGCCGCCGTCCGTTAGAAGAATAATTCTTTTTTTGCCCGTAACGCCTGCAAAATCGCTGTTTATGGCTTGTTTTAAAGAATGTGTTATGGGCGTCCAGCCTAAAGCGCGGGTTTTGTAAAGCGCCGCGGTTATATCCTGCGCGTTATTTGTTCCAAAAGGAACAGCCAATTTTGAAGCTGTGCAGCCGTCCATATAGGTAAAACCTGCCCTGTGCCCGTAAACTCTTAACCCTATCTGCACATTGGGCGGAATTTTGGGCAGAAGCGTTTCAATGGTGGAAATTGCCTGCTCCAACTTTGTTTGCGCTCCAAGCCTTTCATTCATACTGTTTGAATAATCTATAATGAATAAAACTTTGGTATCAGAGTCAAATTTGTTCATATTGCTTTCAGCCTGAGTTTGGGTATAGGTTTTGTATTCAAAATTCGGGCCGCCAAACGCTTTTAGAGATAACTTTACAAATAAACAAATAGATATTAAAATAAGAGGGAAGATTTTTTTCATACAATTAATATACTACAAAATTTTAAGGAGTAAATTATGGATTTTTTTGAAGTGGTTGATACAAGATATAGTACAAGAATGTGGGAAGATTACACACCCCCCATAGACGATATAAAAAGAATAATAAATTCGGCGCGCGTAGCGCCAAGTGCATGCAATGACCAAAATTGGGAATTTATTGTTGTTTTAAATCAAGATACCAAAGAAAAAATGGCGCAAGAAATTTCAAAACTTTATGATGAAGTTTCAGAAAAAATGGAAGATGACAAAACAAGAATACGGGTTAAGCGCTTCAGAAACCATTCCACGTTTTTTACAAACGCTCCTGTTGTTGTTGCCTGTGTTTTAAAAAAATACCCGCAATTTTTTGAAGGGGTTTTGGAACAGGCAGGATTTAGCAAAGAAGAAAGTGCAAATATGCGCCCTGATTCACAAATGTTAAGCATTGGCGGAGCCATTGAAAATATGTGTTTAAGCGCACATGCGCTGGGGCTTGGCGCTTGCTGGATGGTTGCACCCGTTATGGCGCAAGAGGGGCTTAAAAAGGTTTTGGGTATAGCGCCGGAAGATTGGCTTGTAACGCTTTTACCCATAGGAAAGCCAAAGCCTATAAACGCGCGCGCGCATAAGAAAACGCTTGATGAGATTATGAGGGTTATAGTTTAACTATACCCTGTGCTTTCGTTACCCGTTTCTATGTCATGCTGAACTTGTTTCAGCATCTATCCGACGTTTATGATACAATAATGTCATGGGAAACACTTATTGCGTCTATATCTTAACCAATTATAACGAAACAACCTTTTATATCGGTGTTACGTCAGATTTGGAAAAAAGAGTGTGGGAGCATAAAAATAAAATTTTTAAGAGTTTTTCAAGTAAATATAATTTGGACAAGCTTGTTTATTATGAAACAACGGATTCAATTGAAAGCGCTATTTTACGAGAAAAACAACTGAAAAGGTGGCATAGAGGGTGGAAGATTAATTTAATAAAGGAAAATAACCCCGAATTTACAGATTTGAGTGTGGGTTGGTAAGATCCTGAAACAAGCATTTTGTCATGCTGAACTTGTTTCAGCATCTAACCTGTGTGGAGGCAAAACAAAGGACTAAAAGCTTAATGTGCATACTTAATAGACCCTGAAACAAGCGGCATCGTGCTACGTGCCACCGCCTCATCGGCGCTGTCACATCCGCACCGGCTACCGCGTTCAGGGTGACAGGGGGCGGTCAGGATGACATGGTGTCGGTGCAAATGTGGCGGCGGCACAAAAAAGTGGCAAAAGCTAAATTAGGCAGATCAATTTTCTAAAGTCTTAAAACCATTGTGTGCCAACTCTCTTATTGTCATAAGGTTTTCAATATCTCTATTATCATTTTCTATCATCAAATCAGCAAGCGCAATTATTTGTTTAAAATACAACTCAATATTTGCATTTAAATCATCTTTGTTCATAATTTACCTCTTATATTAATTAATTCATATATCTATGAATTATATCGTATAGAAAAATGTTAGTCAATAGAATACACTTTTAATTATGGATAATGAAGAATTTTTGAAAAAATTGGGCCGCAAAATAAGAATTTTAAGGAATGAACATAAGTTGTCGCAAGAAGCACTTGCAGAAATTGCAGGCTCGGAAAGAGCACATATAAGCAACATTGAAAACGGCAAGGCAAACCCGAGCATATTATATCTAAAGCAAATAGCCGACGGTTTTAATGTTGATATAAGGGAACTTTTCAACTTTACTATATAAAATTTACCTTGAAATCACAAAAATAACTTCCTCTGAAAAAAAGTTCGTAATTGTTCTTATAAATATATTGCGCCTTGCTTTTTGGCGTGTCAAATAAATTGATTTTAAAATTTTAATGTTCCGCCTGGCACAAAATTCAAAAAAATCATTAACGGTTAAAAGGTGAATATTGGGCGTGTTGTACCATTGGTGCGGCAATGCCTCGGAAACAGGCATTTTGCCCCTGAAAAAAAGATAAAAACGCACTTTCCAATAGGCAAAATTGGGGAAGCTTACCACACATTTTTGCGCAACCCTTAACATTTCTTCTATAACAAAATCGGGCTTTTGGGTTGATTGCAGGGTTTGGTTTAAAATAGCGTAGTCAAAACTCTTGTCCGGAAACTGTTTAAGCCCTTCATCAAGGTTGCCCTGGATAATGGAAAGCCCGCGCTCAAGCG
The DNA here is from genome assembly GCA_964651135.1 of uncultured Gammaproteobacteria bacterium. GTDB lineage: Bacteria > Cyanobacteriota > Vampirovibrionia > Gastranaerophilales > Gastranaerophilaceae > CAYYBA01. The sequence goes on from CAZYYK010000012.1 coordinate 21,485, forward strand.
CTTTTATAACTTCTTTTTGGTCAATTTCAACACCCGTGCCCTGAACCTGTTTTTCATCCACAAGTTTTTTAAGCAAAGTGCCGTCGCCCGAGCCTAAATCTAAAATATGGGCGCCATTTTCAATCAATTCCGTTATAATTTCATAATTTAATTTACTCAATTTTATCCTCTTGCAAAAAACTTCTAATAATTTTGGTTTGATTTTCATATTCAATTAAAAACGCATCATGCCCGCAAACGCTTCCAATTTCAACAAAAGACACGTTTTTGCGCGCTTGAATTAAGGCGTGCACAATTTCTTTGGATTGGTCGGGCGTAAAAAGCCAATCTGATGAAAAACATATAATCAAAAACCGCGCTTTTGCCTTTTTGAAAGCCTCTTGAAGGCTGCCGTGTTTTTTGGGCAAATCGTAATAATCAATGGCTTTTGTGATGTAAAGATAGCTGTTGGCATCAAACCTGTCCACAAAAATGCGCCCCTGGTAATCCAAATAGCTTTCCACCTGAAAATCAACGCCGAAATCAAAACTGGGTGCGCTTTTAAAATCGCGTCCGAATTTGTTGTGCATGGCTTCTTCGCAAAGGTAAGTAATGTGCCCCACCATTCTTGCAATGCCCAGGCCCTTATCGGGCGCTTTGGCGTTGTAATAATTGCCGTTGTTGAAATTGACATCTGAAATTATTGCGTTTCGCCCAACCGCGTTAAAACCTATGGCCTGTGCCGAAAGCCTTGAAGTTGACGCTATAATAATAGCATTTTTTACCATATCGCAATGCTCAATAGACCATTCCAAAGCCTGCATTCCGCCCATTGAGCCGCCAACAACCGTAAGCTTTTTCACGCCCAAAAAGTCAACAAGCTTTTTTTGCACTTTTACCATATCTTCAATGGTAATAACGGGAAAATCAAGCGCATAGGGCTTGCCCGTATCAGGGTTCAGGGAACTTGGCCCTGTTGTGCCTTTGCACCCGCCCAAAACATTTGAAGAAATTACAAAAAATTTATTGGTATCAAATGCCTTGTCAGGCCCTATCATATCATCCCACCAGCCTGATTTTTTATCGTCTTTGCTGTGTTTGCCCGCGGCATGGGCATCTGCCGTGAGCGCGTGCAAAATTAAGATGGCATTATCTTTATTCGCGTTCAAACTGCCGTAAGTTTCATAGGCAATTTGAGCATTTTTAAGGCACTTGCCGCATTCAAGCCCGATTGTTTCGTCTATTTTTAAATATTTTGTCTCAACTATCATTGAAACAATTATAGCAAAAAGTTATTGTTATCGTATTTCGTAAATTTTATGCCGCGCTGTGCAAAAAATGCCTCTAAAATATTGTTATACTTATCATTCAAAGTAATATCAACAACACCGCCGTTTGGAAAAGCGGAATAATCTGCATTTGTTTGATAGCCTGATTGAATTTTATCCTCAAGCGTTAAAAATTCGGCCTCTTTTATCGCTCTCATGTTGCGCATTGAATTACCGGCAAGGTTTACTTCATAGTGTCCGCCAAAGCTTAATTTATCTATCATATTATTCAACAAGTCCCTGTTTTTGGGCTAATTTTAAATCTGCCGATGACATAACAACAGGAATTGCTTCAAAACCCATTTCTTTCAAAACGGTATATTCCAAATAGCCTTTTTCAAAGGCTGTTTTTAAATCTCCAAAGTCGTCTTTGTAAACATGCACAACCGGCGGATCAATTTTTGTGCCGGATTTCAAAACATCCAAAAATGCCCTATGTGTCT
>CAZYYK010000013.1:0-14228 GCA_964651135.1 uncultured Gammaproteobacteria bacterium
TATCGGGTGTGGAATTATCCACCTGCGCCATTGCGTAGGCTTGAGAAATTTCCGTGTAAAATTTCTTTAAGGCGGTAACCGTTTGGCGCTCCTGATAATTTCTTATAACCGTCGGCACGGTTAAAGCCGCTACAACACCTATAACGGCGAGTGTTATCAATACTTCTGCCAAGGTAAACGCACTAACCCGCCGTTGCGAGCGGAAGCAAAGCGAAGCGAGCGGACAAATCAAAGATTTGCCAGGTGGCAGGAAGCCGACGTTTTTCTTTCTTTGGGCTCCACCTGTTTCTTCTTTTTGCACAGCAAGGTTTGAGCCAAAAAGAAAGAAATGGGTGGAAAGTGTTTCGACAGAAACAGGAATTTTCCGCTTGTTAGATCCTGAAACCAGCGTCATCGTGCTACGTGCCACCGCCTCATCGGCGCCGTCACATTCGCACCGGCTGCCGCGTTCAGGATGACGTGCAAGGGTAAAACCTCTTCTACCCATGGGGGAGCGGGGCATTAATGCAATTAATTCTTTCATTATATAAGCTCCTTCAGTAACTCAAATATAGCTATAAACTGCTTTTTTGTCAACATTTTTAAGTATGAAATTAACCTATTTTTCCACAAAAACCGCTGCTGCGTGCGGGTTTAGAGTATAATATTCCTGTATGTACGCCACACCTTCAATATTGGGGCTGTCTTTGGCTGATGTATCGCACACAAAATGCCAAACCTTATTTTTGGAATTTTCAGGCAATTTTATGTTTGTCTGACAATCATCTTTTGAAAACGCCGCAAGAACAACATCTTCACCCGTGGTTTTAAAAATAAACAAATTCGAATTTGTGTTTTGCCAATAATTTGTGTCGTTTTCATCTATGATATTGCCGTTAAAATCATAAAACTCAAGCCCTATATCGTGATTTGAAGTTCTTAAAATATTATGCTGTTTTCTGAATTCAATAATTGAGGTTATAAAATCAAAAACCCTGCCTTCGCGTGTTGTGTCGTCATTTGAGAGCAAAAAATCAATATAATTTACTTCATTATCCAAATTGTAGCTGTTGTTGTTGCCGCCCTTGCTGTGTGATACAATATCGCCCACTTGAAGCATGGGGGTACCTTTTGATAGCATAAGAAGCAAAATCTGCTTTTTGATGGCGTTTTCCTGCGCATCCTTATCGCCTTTGTGGCTTGAACATATTTCCCAATCATCCCCGTCTTGTGTTGAGGGGTCTTTTTTATCGTAAGAGTTCAAATCGTTTAAGGTAAAGCCGTCATGAGATGCGATATAGTTAATTGCCCGTGCATCGTAATTGAACACAAAAGGTGTGCCTTCAATTAAATTTCTTAAACCAAGAGGGTCTGTGGAATGCACGCGCGCGGTGTTTGCGCGGATTGTGTTTCTTGCAACATCATTCCACTCTGCCCAGTTATAGGGGAAATTGCCCAGCTGATAAGCGTTTGCCCCTGTGCACATCCAGGGTTCTGCAATTAAATTAATGCCGCGCTCGCATTCATCCGGCGCATTCACTTTAATGCCGCGCTCTTCAAGTTCATGCGCTATTTCATTTGCAAAAGACCCGTAACGGCTGTAATTGGGCTGAGAGCCTTTATTCACATCCATTAAAACCGCAGCCAAATCAAACCTGAAAGCGTCCACGCCCTGGCGCGCCCAGTATTCGACAGTATCCAAAATTAAACTCTGCACAGGCGCATTTGGCGTGTTTAAATCGTTTTTGCAGCACGAATTTTCGCAATAGGTGTTATCTTCCCTTAATTTATAATATGTTTTATTATCAATTAAAGCGTAGCTCATTAAATTGGCATCTTTAACGTTGCCATCATAAATTCTGCCCTCGCCCGTGTGGTTAAAAACCACATCCATGCAAACTTTCAGGCCATTTTTATGAAAAGTGTCTATAAGGGCGCGAAATTCGTTTAAAGCGCTTCCAAATTCCTTGCCTGCCGCGTATCTTCGTGAAAGCGAAAAATACCCGAGCGGCATATAGCCCCAGTGATTGTCTTTTGGGTCAAATTCATTCAGGGGCAAAAATTCTATCATGGTAAAACCCATATTTTTCAAAGATTTTGCAAAATTTTCTGCTCCCTTAAACGTTCCCGCACCTTCAAGAGTTGAAAGTGCCGTTAAATCTTTAATGTGTGCTTCCCCTATAATTTCATCAACAAGCGCCCTTGGTTCCGGCATGGTTATTTCAACATCTTCATTCAGCAAAAAAACGCTTTTTGCGGCGCACCTTGCATTATCTTCCGTGAAATTGCTTTCATTTACACGATAGCAGCTAATATCGGGCATGTGGCTTAATTCTCTTGTGTAAGGGTCATATGCAATTTTATTGGGGTTGAAGCGGTTGCCCTCTTTATCTATAATTTCTTTAAACCCGATACTGCTTCCGGGTTCAAAACCTTCTTCTTTAGGCCAGTTCGGGCCAAAAACCCTAAAGCCGTAAAAAATGGGTTTTTCTAAACCGCCCAGGGCATAGGTTTTAACGTTTGTATGCCAAATATCGCTTCCCGGGGCTTTTGTCATTGTAAAATTCATAATGGCATCTTCGCCCTGGGGAGCTTCAAAAATACACAAAATCACGTCGGTTGCATTTTGTGAAAACAGCCTGAAATCAACACTTTCAGTGCTTTTTACATAGTATGCGCCAAGCCTTGTTTCATCTTTTGCCGTAATTGAATTTTCCATATTTCCTCCTTATAAGGTTTTTAAAGGATTAATTGCAATTCCGCTTAAAAGTTTCGGGTAAAAATACGTCGATTTTTGAGGCATTTTATAACCACCAGATGAAATATCCTTGATATCCTGCATTTTCGGGTACGCCATAATAAATGAAGCTTCCGCCTTGCCGTTATCTATCATATCAAACGCTTCCAATTCCTGTTTTACATATTTTATGCCGTCTTGCGCCATTTGTTCTTCTTTTGTAAAACCCATCTCCTGTGTGATGATAAGTTCATGGAGTATTGTTAAATCAAGCTTTTTTAAAACATCGGGCGCATCAACGCAGCCCTTAGCTTCTTTTTTAAGCTTAAGCACATAAAATTTGTTGACATTTTTCATATAAAGCCCCATGGCAATTTGTTTTTTGTTTTCTTTTTCGATTTTTGCCAAAAAATTTTCTTTTGCCTGTTTTTTGTTGTAGCTGTTGAAGCTTATTTCTTCAACATCAAAATATTTCCTAACGGCTTCAATTAAGATGTAGGGCTCAATTTGGCGGGTTATAATTCTGTGGGTCGGGAAAATTACAAGGTTTTCATCGTCCAGGTTTGTAAAATAGCTCATAACATATTGCGCCTCAGGGTTTTTGGAAATTTCAGAGTAGTTCATTGCACTTTCATAGCGGTGGTGGCCGTCTGCAATCAGAAGAACCTTGTCCTGCATAAGGTTTTCTATGGTTTGGATATCTTCCTTATTATCAATAACCCACACAAGATTTTGCACGCCCTTATCATCTGTCACGTCAATAAAGGGCTTTGTTTTGGCTAAATTTTTGCCTATTTTATTTTCAATCAATTTTGTCGGGTCTGAATAAACCATAAAAATCTGGCTGAAATTGGCGTCAGCCGCCTGCATCAGCTTAAGCCTGTCTTCTTTCGGGCCGCCCATGGTAAATTCGTGCGGCAGCACTTTTTTGCTTTCAAATTTCTCAATTTTATTTTTGGCTATAAAACCTTTGCGCTCAATGTGTTTGCCGCCTTGAGTTGTATATTTTTGAACTATATAAAAAATGCAGGGTTTTGGCATTTTAACTAAAATATTTTTGTTAAGCCAGGTTGAAAAATCCCTCGCAGCGTCTTTATAGCGTTCATCCCCGCGCGCCAAAATAAGCCTTACAATGTTATATGGGCTTTTTTCGTAAAGTTCTTTTTGCTGTTCGGCACTTATAACATCATACGGCGGTGCTGTGACATCTTTTATATCTACAATTTCCTGATTGTAAACAATTGCATCAAACGGTTTAACTTCCAAAATCTTCTCCCTTGGTTGTTTTAATTATAACACACTTTAAGAGGATTTTAAAAAAGTACATATTTTGTTATAAAGTTCTGAATTGCCCGTTTTTTTGCCCGCAAATTCGCCTTCAAGGGCACTTTTGGCGCTTCTTGTTTTCTTTTTGCCTTTGCGATAAAATCAGTTTGTATTACTACTTTAAAAGGACGGGAATTTATGAAAAGATCAGTTATGGATTTAGAAAATATACAAGGCAAAAGGGCTTTGGTACGCGTGGATGTTAACGTGCCTCTGGATGAAAATAAAAATGTGACGGATGACACAAGAATACAGGCAATTGTGCCCACCATAAGGGCACTTCAGGAAAAAGGCGCTAAAATTATTTTGTTGGCGCACCTGGGACGCCCCAAGGGCGAAAAAAACCCCGAATTCAGCCTAAAACCGGTTGCAGATAAAATGAGCGAAATTCTGGGTGCTGATGTTTTATTTGTGGATGATTGCATAGGCGATGTTGTCCAAAAACAGCTTGAAACCTTAAAAGACGGCGATGTTGCGCTTTTGGAAAACGTGCGCTTTTATAAAGAAGAAACGGATAACAACCCTGAATTTGCCCAAAAACTTGCAAAATTGGGCGATATTTACGTGAATGACGCTTTTGGCGCGGCGCACAGGGCGCATGCTTCCACAGAAGGCGTTGCAAAAATTCTGCCTGTGGCAGTTTCCGGGCTTTTAATGGAAAAAGAACTTAGCGCTTTGGGCGGATTATTGCAAAACCCCCAAAGGCCTTTTACGGCAATTGTGGGCGGGGCTAAAATTTCAACCAAAATCGGCGTTTTGGAAAATCTGCTTGATAAAGTTGATAATTTAATTGTGGGCGGCGGCATGGCATACACTTTTGCAAAAGCAAACGGCGGCAGCATCGGCAATTCTATTTGTGAAGACGATCAGATGGACGTTGCAAGGCTTATTGAAAAAAAGGCAAAAATGAAATGCGTTAATTTGATTTTACCCACAGACGTTTTGGCGGCGGATGAATTTTCCCAAAACGCCAACACAAAAGTTGTTCCCGTAGATGAAATTCCCGAAGGCTTTGAAGGGGTTGACGCGGGTGAAGAAACACTTATACATTTTGAAGAAATTATTAAAAATTCAAAAACAATTCTGTGGAACGGCCCTGTGGGCGCATTTGAAATTGAAAAATTCACAAACGGCACGCGTGCCATAGCAGATGCTGTTGTTCAAGCCACAAAAGAAGGTGCAATAAGCGTTTTGGGCGGCGGGGATACCGTTGCTGCCGCAAAAAAATACGGGTTTTCAAACGCTGATTTTTCACACATTTCAACAGGCGGCGGTGCTTCTTTAGAATTTATTGAAGGCAAAGTGCTTCCGGGCGTTGACGCCTTAAATGATAAATAAAAAATTGTGCCGCCCCAACAATTTCGCGGCATAACCGTATATTAAAGATGAAAAAACTTTTTTTAAAAATTCTGAATTTTATTTTGGGTATGCAAAAAAATGCACACCAGAAAAAAATGCAGCGGTATTTAAAGGCGCAGACAGGGGCTAAAACCACTTATTCTTCGGGCGATGAAAAGCTCACCATAAAAAATCCGCAGTTTGAAAAAATGCGCGCCACATTAAATGAAAGCGTCAAAGAAATTGTGCAGCCCAACATTCAAACGCCCGAAAAATTGCTTGAATACATTGAAAGAAACGGCACGGGCGTTTATAAAATAAAAAATGCCGATAAAATTTTGAATAAAATTTATGAAGCAGAAGGGTTTATCACCCCCATAAAGGGTTTGCGCGCACTTTATTTGAATTTTATTCTGGGGCGCAAACTTGCTTTTGATACACCCGAAATGTTTATTTTAAGGGATATGCCCCTGAACGTTTATGTTTTGGCGCATCAATTTTATAAATGGTACGCTTATAAAATAGCGCTTCCGGGCTATGATAAAGAAACACAGGAAAAGTTCAAAAAAATTTGGATGTTTGCGCAGGATGAAAATATTGCAAAATTAAGCTACAACAACCTTGCTTCTTTGAAAGAGGCAATAGAGCGCGATATTGAGGCTATTGATTTTGTGATAAAACTTGCGCACGAAAACATGGGCGCACAGCAAATGAAAGATGAGGGCGAAGCTGACGCGTAATTTAGGCAACGGATAGCGCGTCATGCACGGGCGGCTTTTGCATAAGTTCAAGCGCTTCTTTCGCTTTTTCAATAAGATTTTTGTAATACGGGCGCTGGTTTTTAAAATCTTCATTTTCAAGCGCAAATTCCGATATATTTATAATTTGTTTTAAAACATCGACACTTTGGGCTAAAACCCTGTAAATATTGCCGTCTTCAAGCCTTTTACCTAAATCCGAGTACATGTTTTTGCCCATCATGCCCCTGCCATCCACATTTGCAGGCGTTGCACTTAAGGCTTTAAAGTTTTCAACACTTTGTTTTTCGTCTTTATTTTGTGAATTCAACAAAGCCCACTTATAGCCCAAATAGCCTGAAAACACATTGGTGCTTGAAAGATCGCCTGAAAAATCGTACATAATTTCATCATCCGCCCTTGAATCGTCAAATTTTGCAGCCTCATCCAAAATATTAAAGAAATTCGTTTTATCAAAACTGTCGCCCAAAAGGTGGTGCATAAGGTTTTTTACATACGTTACATCTGTTTGATTTTCCTGTTCGTAATAACTCCCCGCCATTGAAGCGGCATACGCTGCAAGCTCTTGCGGGGTTACATCCTGCAATTTGCCCGCCGCTATCATATTAACAAGGGTAAGTTCGTTGTAACCATGTGCTTTTGTAAGCATTTTGCCTTTCGGGGTTGTAATGTGTCCGCGTTCGGTTTGTTCCAAAAACCCTTCTTTTACAAGAACATTTCTGTATCTTTCAAATTCGTCTTTAAGCTCTTTTGTTACCCCATCTTTGTCTTGCGCCTGATAGATGTGGAAAGTGTTTTCTTCAAAATAATCCAAAAGCATATCGTCTTCGTTTTTTTCATAATAAGAAGTCAAAAAATTGTAGCTCGGGGTGAATTTGCTTATAAGCGGGTTGGGTTTTCGCAAAATCAGCCCCTGCGCAATTTGCTGGTCTTTTTGGCGCAGGTTGTATAAAATAACGTTTCCGATTGTATCCACTCCCCTTCTGCCCGCCCTGCCGCACATTTGGTGAAATTCGTTTGAAGTAAGGGGCACGCGTTTTGCCTCGTCTTCTTCTGTGGCTTCGGTGGGTTTGTTTATATCAGATATAACAACGCTTCTTGCCGGCATGTTAATTCCCGCAGACAAGGTTGACGTTGCAAAAACCACTCTTAGAAGTTTTTTTGAGAATAAATCTTCCACAAGTTTTTTATGAGACGGCAAAAGCCCGGCATGGTGCGCGCCGTAGCCTGAAATAATTTCCTTGGGGCGGAAATTTTTGCCTAAATAAATCCCCTGGTCGCGGTATTGCTGTATAAGTGCCTTAATTTGCTCTTTTTCTTCATCGGTTGTTAAATCAACACGTTTTTGATAAAGCACTGATGCGGAATTTTCGCAAGCGGAATGTGAAAAGGCAAATATTATTGCAGGCAGCTTGTTTCCCATTTTAAGCGAATGCACAAGAATTTGATAATCGTTTCTGGCGCCTTTAACAAAATCATCCCTGATGCCCTTAACTTCTTTGGTATCCGAATCAATCAAAAGCTGGGTAACTTCCTGTGCTTCAAGCGGGGATAGGCGAAACTCTTTTTTAACAAGCGGCATGAATTTTTCATTGCTTATTGGTTTTTTGCCGTTTAGGGTTGAAAGCAGGGCTAAAACGTGTTCTTTTTCCCTTGATGTGGGGGTGTAATCATCATCTTTTTTGTATTTTCTTCTTGCCATAATATCTAAAGCGCGGCTTTCCCTTTGCGATAAGGTGTCGTTTTTGTGCGCCTCGATAAGCTTTAAAATGTCAATTTGCCCGCTTATTATTTCTCTAAATCCGCCGCTGTTTTCAGAGGGGCTGAAGTTATAATAAACCAAAGGCACATGCCTGTCTTTCGGGCTTGCTTCAATAAGGTTTGTTTTTTTGCCCGTTACCTGCCCAATCCAGGATGTAAATTGTTTTCCGTTCCCGATAGTAGCGCTTAGGGGCAGAATTTGGATATGTCTTGGGGTTAACATAATGCTCTCTTCCCAAATTTTTCCGCGCTCTTTGTCGTTTAAATAGTGCGCTTCATCAAATACAACCGTTTCAACGCCCTTGAATCTGTCTTTTGCGGGGTTTGCATATTCGCCAAGGGTCATATTTCTGTATATTTCCGTTGTCATAATAACAACAGGCGCACTTTTTTTGATTTTAATATCTCCGGTTAAAAGCCCCACATTTTCTTCTCCGTACAGTTTGCAAAATTCCCTGTATTTATCGTTTGAAAGCGCTTTTAGGGGGGTTGTGTAGAAAGTTTTTTTGCCTTTTTCAAGGTTTCTTGTAATAATGTAATTTGCAATTGCCGTTTTCCCCGTGCCTGTGGGGGCAATGCACACGGTATTATCGCCGTCATACAGGCTTTTTGCGCATGCCAGCTGTGTTTTATCGGGCATAGCCTGCGTTTGCGTGCCATCCGCTTTTTTAATTAAAGGCAGCTGAAAAAAATTGTGATCTATTGTATCGTTAAAATTTAAAGTGCTGCCCTTAAAACTCGGTCTTGCGGCTGCGTTATTCATAAAATCCATAACAGCAAAAGGGCTTAAAGGGGTGTATAGCGGAGGTTTTTGAATTTGTGCTTTCTGCACATTATTTTTACCCTCTAAATTGAACAGATTCACCCTGTTAACATTTGCCATGCTCTTAATCCTCTTCCCTTTTAGTTATTTAAAACACGGGAAAGAATTTTTTTGCTTAATAAGGGTAAAGCACAAAAAACAAAACGGACATCACGGCTAAAAACCAAACAGCGGGGTTGTTTTCAGAGTTTCTTCCCGTTAACACTTTTAAAATCGGGTATAAAAGAAAGCCGCCTGCCATGCCAATACCCACGTTGTAAGTAAAAACAATCAGAACAATTGTGCATATTGCGGGAAAAGCTTCTGTCCAATCTTCAAAGTTAAGTTTTGAAGCGGTTGTAAACATCAGCATGCCGACAATTATAAGGGCGGGGCCGTAGGCTGCGGGCGGAATTATTGAAAAAAGAGGGGCAAAAAACAAGCCCGATAAGAACAAAACCCCCACTATAACTGCCACAAAGCCCGATTTTCCGCCGCTTTCAATTCCTGTGGCACTTTCAGCGTAAACGCCGGTTGTGCTTGTGCCTAAAACCGCCGCAAGCGCTGTTGCAAAAGCATCTACATACATAGGCTTATGAAGTTCGGGCAGGTTGCCTTTTTCATCCAAAAACCCTCCGCGGTACGATACACCTATCAAAGTGCCCATAGTATCCACAAAAATTAAAACAACAAGTATAAAAATCAAAGGTAAGGCTTTAAAATTTAAAATTCCCAAAATATCCAGTTTGCCAAAAATTGGCGCAATGGAAGGCGGCGCGCAGACAATGCTTTGGGGCAGCGTTATATCGCCCCTAATCAAGGCAATAGCCGTAATTGCCAAAATGCCTATAAAAATTGGCGCTTTTACTTTTTTAGTCATTAAAACAATCATAACAACGAGCCCTAAAAGTGCCAAAAGCACCTGAGGATTGTGAAAATCACCTATTTTAACGGGCGCGCCCTGCGCTGTTTCAATTATTTTAGTATTTATAAGCCCCACAAAAATTAAAAATAAACCAAGCCCCACCGTAAAAGAAAGTTTCAGCGATTTCGGGATAGAATTTACAAGGTACGGACGCACGCTAAGAAGGGTCAGAATGAAAAACAAAACACCGCTTAAAAATATTGCACCTAAGGCCTGCTGCCATGTGAACCCCAGCAAAAGCACAACAGTGTATGCTATAAATGCATTTTCACCCATATACGGTGCTACGCCAAAGGGCCTGTTGGCGTAAAGCCCCATTAAAACGCAGGCTACAAAAGCTGCAAGAATTGTGGCGGTTAAGCTTGCGCCAAAGGGCATGCCTGCCGCTGCCAAAATTTTGGGGTTTACAATTAAAATATAAGACATTGTGGAAAAAGTGGTGACACCTGCTATTATTTCAGTGTGAAAGTTTGTTCCTAATTCCTCAAATTTAAAAAATCTTCTTATTGCATTTAGCATTTTTTGATAATACCACATTTGGCTGCGCGTGGCAATTTGTTTTAAGCGGCTTTAACCTATTTTACTTTTAAAAAACCGTATGATAGAATTTGCTTAAATGAAGGGATTTTTATGGCGGATAATTTAGCAATAAATATTCAGGGCGCTGACGTTTTTTTGGGCGAAAATAAAATTCTGCACAACATCTGCCTTAAAATAAAAAGGGGCGAAAAATATTTTATTTTGGGCGCAAACGGAGCAGGCAAAACAACCCTGGTAAAAACAATTTTGGGCTATGTTTGGCCAAAATACGGTGCTACGGTTGAAATTTTGGGCAAGCGTTTTGGCAGGGTTAATTTAAACGAACTTCGAAAATCAATTGCCTGGGTGAGCCCTTTTATTGAACAATACCTTGAAACAACCGCTGTTGACACTATTTTATCCGCACAGGAAGGCTCTTTGGGGTTTTTTAGAAAAGCAACGCAAAAGGAACTTGCGCGTGTTAAGGAGCTTTTAATATCTTTAGATGCGCTTCACCTTGCAAATAAAAATATGCGCGAAATGTCATCGGGCGAAAGGATGAAAATCCTTATGGCAAGGGCTTTGGCGGCAAAACCCGAGCTTATGATTTTGGATGAACCCACAGCCTATTTGGATATTTCACAAAGAGAATTTATTTTAAAAATTATAAATAATTTAGCTTTAAAAAACCCCGATTTAACAATGATATTTATATCCCAGCGCATTGAAGATATTCTGCCTTCGTTTAATGGCGGCATGATTTTAAAAGACGGCAGAATTAAATTTACAGGCTTGCGCAAAGAAGTTCTTAGCGAAGAAAACCTCAAATGCGCCTTCGGGGTGGATATAAGCTTAATTGAAACCCGAAATGGCAGGCTTTGGGGCGTTTTGGAATAATTCCTGCGGTTCGTTTTCTATGCCCTTGCGGCCGTCCGATTGTATAATTGCGTTTGGTATTATAACTAATTAACATGATATTTGGTATTATATCGGGGCAAAAATGCAGAGATTTTGGGTATTAACTTTAATTTGTTTTTTGTTTTTGCAATGCCCGTCTTATGCCTTCTTCCAAAAAAAAGATTATAAACAAATTTTTTTAAATAATGCGCACAATGCAGAAAAAAGGCACGATGACAAATCTGCCTTTCATTCCTATGAAAAAGCCATGTACTATTACAAAACGGATAAAACAGTAATTGAAGAATACGCAAAATTTTGTGAACGCAGGAATTATCTGGATAAGGCAAGCGAACTTTACAGAAGATTATTTATAATGACAAAAGACCCCCAATATCAAATAAAGGCGGATATTTGCGATATAAAAAACGGCAAATTGACGGATGATAAAATAAAAAGACTTGATGAAGATAAAACCCTAAGTGCGCCCCGGAGAAAAGAATTGAACAGGGCGCTTGTTTCTTACTATGAATATAAAAAAGACTACAAGCGGCTTAAAAGTGTTTGTGAAAAGCTGCCCGCTAAAGATATAGGGCTGGATATTATAAATGCCTGCACTATTGCAAGCCACAAAGCAGGCGATACAAAGGCTCTGTTAAAATATCAAATAAGACACCATGAACTATCCCCAAACGATTCCGAGGTTATTAACAGAATTATTACGAGCGCCGAAAAACTTAATGATTTTAAAACGCAGGAGATTTTCATAAAAAAATTATTGGCGCTGAACCCTGAAGATAACGGCATAAAATATAAGCTTGCAGGAATTTATGAAAAACACAACAAATGGCTTTTGGCATTAAAAGTTTATGAAGGCCTTATGGTTTCAGGCGATAGAAGCGAGCATGTTAAAAACAGCTATAATTACGTTAAATTGCGCCTTGCGGGAAAAACAGGCGAAGGGTTTGAAGAATCAAAACCGCTTAGTGGCTATAAACTTGCGGAAAAACGTTTTTATCAAGCATGGAAAGCAAAAGATTATGTGAGTGCGCAGTTATATCTTGAAAAAATGCTTAAAGAAAAGCCCGATAATAAAAAATTGTTAAAACACAGGGTTGATATTGATGTAGCGCAGGAAAACTACGCTAAAGCCATTGAAGACTTTGAAAAAATCGGCACAAAAAACGAAGAAGATAACAAATTTCTTGCTTTTTTGTATTCTAAAATCGGGGATAATAAAAAAGCGCTTGAAATTATTGCCTGTGTGCTTGAAAAAAATCCTGACAACACTGAATTAAACACCCTTGCTTTTCAATATTCCATGGCTGCCAAAGATTGGGATAGCGCCATTTATTATAATCAAAAGCTTCTGGCAAAAGAGCCCGATTCAGAAGAATTGTTAAAAAACGCGGGAGATTTGCAATCAATAAAACAAAATTTTAATAAGGCGGCAATTTACTATGAAAAACTTGTAAAATACTACCCGAAACCCGAATATCAAGAGGAGCTTGCAAATTTATATATGGCAGACCGGCAGTTTGAGGCGGCCGAACAAACAATTGCAGCTTTATATGCCCAATATCCCGATAATGAAAAAATAACTGCTGCATACCTTAATACGCTTTTGGCGCAAAGGAAAACAGAAAAGGCTTATGCGGTTGTTAAAGAGGCAAATATGGGAAACACCCGGCTTGGCCAAATGGTTTTTGGCGATTTAGCCATGGAAAATAAAAATTTCAATGAGGCTGTTTTATATTATTACAATGCGCTTAAATTGAACCCCGAAAGCCTTACGCTCCAAAATAAACTTGCAGATTCTTACAGGCTGGCGGGTTATAAAAAAGCGGCGGATAGCCTGTATAGAAACGTTTTGCGCTTCGACCCCAAAAACCCTGAGGCAAGGCTGGGGCTTGGGGAGTTAGAAATTGATAAAAAACGTTTTTCTTCTGCAAGAAAAATATTCAATTCAGTGTTGCAGGAAAACCCCGATTATAAACCCGCAAAAGTTGCGATAGTAAATTCTTATCTGGCAAATGATGAAAAATTCAGCGCGCTTGAAGCTTTGGAAAAAATTGAAGATGACAATGAAACAAAATACATAAAGGCGCAAATTTTTTATAACATGGACATGCACTCTGATTCTAAAGATGAGATAAAAAATGTTGACACGCTCGATGCCAAAAAACTTAGGGACAAAATCAGAAAAGATAACGCTTTCATCCTTATACCTTCTTACAGCGGCTTTTATCAAACACTTGCCAATGAATTCAACTTAGATTATCAAAAATACGGGCTTGGGGTATCGCAGGATATTAATAAAAATGCAAATATTTTTGCGAACTATAACATATATTGGTATCAATCAGGTGCAATCAGCTATTTAGAAAATGTCACAAATGAAATTAGAGGCGGTATCCAGGGAAGGCCCAATGCAAAAATGGAATACCGTGCGGATTTTGGTGTAAAAATCTTTCAACATCACGGGGCAATGCTTAATACAAACAGCTGGATAAAATATTATATTAATGATTTTTTAAATCTGAAGGTCGGATATTACAGAGATAACCTGGAACAATCTTATACATCGGCAGTGGGCCAATATATAGACGGCATTTTTACGGGGCAGGTTGCGGATAACAGGGTTTATTTGGAATACGAAGCAAAACTGCCGCAGCAGTATTATTCGTTCGGAAGGTTTTCTTACGGGTTTTTGCCTGCCCAAAATTTAATTACAAACAATTATTTTGAAGGGTATATAGGCATCGGCAAAGCGTTTTACAACAAGCCTGAAAACCCGTGGCTTAACACAATTGCTTTTGATATTGTTACATACAATTCTGCGTATCAGTATGATTTGCTTGATTTATACAGCACAAGCGGCACGCTTTTTGGCGGATATTTTAGCCCTAGCTATTTTAATGCCACAACGGGCAATTTAAAAATCGAAGGATATATTAAACAATTAAAATTACATTATGGCGTAAAAGCTTTTGCAGGGGTTCAAAATGCAATTACGCCAAATTTTACAAATCTCACCTGGGGGGTGAGCCCTTATATTTCATTTGATATAAACGACCATTTAACATTTAACGCCTCGTACGAACATTTTAATTTTGCAGAAGTACGCCGCGACATTTTTACACTCAGTCTTGTAATAAGAGGTTTTAGCAAACATGATAAAAAATA
>CAZYYK010000013.1:14263-22657 GCA_964651135.1 uncultured Gammaproteobacteria bacterium
TTATATTGTTGATATTAATAACACTTGTGTTCGTTTTGGGGTTTTCCTTTAAAACAAACGGCAGCATGAACGATACATCTTTAAAAAATGCTTATGAACTGTATAAAAATAATTTTATGACACAAGAGGGGCGC
Source organism: uncultured Gammaproteobacteria bacterium (assembly GCA_964651135.1). Classification (GTDB taxonomy): domain Bacteria; phylum Cyanobacteriota; class Vampirovibrionia; order Gastranaerophilales; family Gastranaerophilaceae; genus CAYYBA01. The sequence goes on from CAZYYK010000013.1 coordinate 14,398, forward strand.
ATTTTAGACCCGAATGAAAATAATATCACAACATCAGAGGGGCAATCTTATATTATGATGCAGAGTTTAATTTTTGACGATGAACAAACTTTTGAACTTGCATACACCTGGGCAAAGGATAATTTGCAGCGAAATGATAAATTATTCTCCTGGCTTTGGGGGGAAAATTCAGATAGCAAATATCAAATACTGGATGAAAATTCAGCGTCCGATGCGGATATAGATATTGCCTTTGCGCTTATTCTTGCACACAAAAAATGGCAAAATGACCAATATTTATTTGAGGCAAAGGAAATTATTAATTCAATATGGGATTATGAAACAAGAAGAATAGGCAACCACCTTGTTCTTATGCCGGGTGCATTGCAAAATAAATCAGAAGAAATTGAAATAAACCCTTCTTATTTTTCTCCTTATGCATTCAGGCTTTTTCAAAAATATGATGATACCCATGACTGGAATTTGATAATTGATTCTTCATATTATTATCTGAACAAGGTTATGCTTGAAACTAAAACCAATCTGCCCCCGAACTGGTTTTTAATTGAGGACGGGAAAATTGTGCTTGAAGATTCCCAAAGAAGCGATTTTTCATACGACGCAATAAGAGTGTTTATAAGAATATACTATGATTTTCTTATGACAGGCGAAAAGCGGGCTTTAACTGTTTTGGATAAAGCCGACTTTTTTATTGAAAAATGGATGGTATCTAAAACATTTTATACAAATTACAAAAAAAACGGCGAACTTAGGGATAATTCCCAATATTTGGGGGCAATTGCAGTAATGCTTCCCGTTATAAGTATTTATAACAAAGAGGTCGCGGATGAAATTTATAAAGATAAATTGATGGCAGAATTTAATAATCCGAATTATTGGCAAACAATGAATGATTATTATGGCAAAAACTTATTCCTGTTTGGCTGGTTTTTGTATGACAAAAACACGGCAGAATACAAAAATATGCTCAAAAGAAAAATTATCAAAAAATAAAATCACATAAACAAGGTGCAAAATGAACAAAAAATTATACACGTCAGCTTTCTTATTCTTATTTTTTTCATCAGTTTTTATACTGGGTACAACATACATTTTATGGCGGTGGATGTACACTCTTAACGTGTATACATCCACCTTCACAACTTTTTGGTCATACACACTTTGTATTGCAGAAATCATCACCCTTATTGTTTTTACTAATTTTTCACTGCTGCTTTTGCAGGCAAATAAACTTGAAAAAATTGTTCCCGACAACAAGCTTCAGCAGGATTATTCAAAAGATGTTTTTCAAAACGGCGAACTTTTAACTTTTGCAAACTATTGCCCCAGCGTCGATATTTTTATATGCACCCTTAATGAACCTGCCGATATGCTTGCTGCAACCATTGCAGGGTGCAACAGCATTGATTATCCCAATTTTAAGGTATATGTTTTGGATGACGGCAGAAGAGAAGAAATAAAAGAATTAACCCAAATGCTTGGCTGCAACTACATTACAAGGGAAAAAAATATAGGCTATAAAGCGGGCAATATAAACAATGCACTTTCTTTAACCGACGGGGAGATTGTTGTAATATTTGATGCAGATCATATACCTGCATCCACTTTTTTGAGGGAAACCGTTTACAATTTTGCGGATGAAAAAGTAGCGCTTGTGCAAACCCCGCAGCATTTTGGCAACCCTGATGCCTTCCAAAAAAATCTTGAATTACCCGATTTTCTTGCAAACGAGCAGGATTTATTTTACAGGGTGATAGAACCCGGTTTAAACGAATTTGACTCTGTTTTTTGCGGCGGCACAAATATTTTAATCAGAAGAGAACACCTTAGTGCCGTTGGCAATTTCCCCGAATCCACAATTACGGAAGATTCCCTTCTGGGGCTCAAATTCCACGCAAGCGGGTATAAAGTTATATATTACAACAGGCCTTTGGCAATAGGGCTTGCCGCTTCAAGTTTTGAAGAATACATAAAACAGCGTGCCAGATGGGCAAGGGGCAATGTTCAGATAATAATGAACCCCAAAAATTGGAAATACTATTCAAAACTCACCCCGTCCCAAGCGTTTTTTTATTTATCGGGCGTTTTATATTTTTTCACCCCCCTTACAAGAATGGTATATTTAATAGCCCCTATTTTGTTTTTGTTTTTTGATATATCCCCCCTGTTAATTTTGTTTTATCAAATTATTGCATTTCAGATATGTTATTTTTCCCTGAAATTTGCATTTATTTCAGCGGCAAGGGTAAAAATGAACAATGTAATATTCGCTGACGTATACGACCTTGTAACCTCCCTTTTTACGATAGGAGGAATTATCAAAACATTATTTGTGCCAGAATGTGTGTCAAAGTGCAAATTCTGCGTCACAAAAAAGGAATGCAGCGCAATAAAAACAAATCAAAGATACAAACTTGTTATGGTATTGCTTTTTATAATTCTTGTTCTTGCACAGTTTCGGGGCATATATGACATTTTATATTCAGAACCTTACAGCACACTTGCAATAATTGCGAATTTATTCTGGAACACAACCAACATCATAGTTGTTGCCTACGGTATAAAAGTGGTAAGCGAAAAACCCGAAAAAAGGTTTTACCAAAGGGTTAAGGTTGATGACAATTTAACTTTAAGCAATGATGATATAAACATAAAAGCGCATGTAAACGATATATCAAGAAGCGGCGTTAGTATTGAATCCGATGAATTAAAAAATATAGACACAAAAGACGTTGAGATAAATATAGACGGAGAAAATAACGAATCGGAATTAATTGACTGTGAAGAAAAAAAAGGGCATTATGTTTGCAAAACAAAATTCAAAAAACCCATTACTTTATACAGGTTAAGCAGGCGATACATAAACCGCCTTATTAAATTTGTAAAATTTGCCTATAAAAAACCCGATGAATGGGATGATTATTTTGACGATAAAGATGATAAAACACCTAAAGAAAAACCTTAGGTGTTTGCGGTAAGGATTGAGAAAATTAAACTTTAAATAAAGCCATTTTAAATTTGGTTTTTGCAATCAACCCGTGCGGCTCGCCTTTGGGCATTAAAATTATATCCCCTTCTTTAAGTTCAAATTTTTCGCCCGAAATTGTTATTTCAACTTCTCCTTCAACAGCCTGCACAACGGCATCAACAGGGGCCGAGTGCGATGCAATGGATTGATTTTTATCAAAAGCAAAAAGTGTCAAAGAACTGTTTGTGTTCGCCGTAATTGTTTTGCTTACAATTGAATTTTCTTGATAATCAATAGAGTTTTTTAAGTTTAATATTTTTTTTGCAAATGTATTTTCCATATTTCCTCCTTTTGTTAAAATTAACAGGCGGGGGGTTGCCCCCGCCTTATGCTCTTTATCCTAAAATTGCTTTTAGATCTTCTTCAGGGGTGGTTATTGGTTTTATTTTAAATTTACTAACCAGAATATTTAAAACATTGGGTGATACAAAAGCGGGCAAAGTTGGGCCAAGCCTTATATCTTCAATACCAAGGTATAAAAGAGTCAGCAAAATGCAAACAGCTTTTTGTTCATACCACGATAAAACCAAAGACAGCGGCAATTCATTAACGGAACAGTTAAACACTTTTGAAAGCGCTACTGCCACTTGAATTGCAGAGTATGCGTCATTGCACTGCCCCATATCAAGCAGCCTCGGGATACCGTCAATTGTGCCTAAATCAAGGTCGTTAAAGCGGTATTTTCCGCAGGCAAGCGTTAAAATTATTGTGTCTTTGGGCGTTTGTTTCACAAATTCCGTGTAATAATTTCTGCCGGGTTTTGCGCCGTCGCACCCGCCCACAAGGAAAAAGTGCCTTATTTTGCCTTCTTTAACAGCGCCCACAACCTTATCGGCTATTGAAAGCACTGTATGATGCCCAAAACCTGTGGTTAAAACATCTCCGCCATTTATACCCGTCATTTTCTTATCTTCAGGGTATCCGCCAAGTTCAAGCGCCTTTTTAATAACGGGTGTAAAATCTTTATCGTTGCCAATATGCGCTGTGAGCGGGTATTGAACAACCGCAGTTGTAAAGACCCTGTCTATATAGCTTTCGCGCGGCGGCATAATGCAGTTTGTTGTAAATAAAATAGCGCCCGGAACAGAGTCAAATTCTTTTTGCTGGTTTTGCCACGCTGTGCCGAAATTGCCCTTCAGATGAGAGTACTTTTTCAATTCAGGATAGGCATGGCAGGGGAGCATTTCACCGTGCGTGTAAATATTAACTCCTTTATCTTTTGTTTGTTCCAAAAGAAGGTGTAAATCTTTTAAATCGTGCCCCGTTACAATAATAAACGGTCCTTTTTCAATGTTTGTGGTAACTTTTGTGGGTTCAGGGTTTCCGTATGTTTCAGTGTTTGCTTTGTCTAAAAGCGCCATACATTTTAAGTTAATTTCACCCGTTTTTAAAACAAGCCCCAAAAGTTCATCCGTTGATAAATCTTTTGAAACACCCTGAAGGGCTTCATAGAAAAAGTTGTTCACATCTTCATCTTTATAGCCCAAAATAAGCGCGTGTTCTGCGTATGCGGCAATGCCCTTAAGCCCGAATAAAATAAGGGATTTCAGGCTTCTTATATCTTCATCGCAGTTCCAAACCGTTTTAATATCAAAATCGTTCGGGCGTTTTATCATATCAGTCACTTTTTTTGTAAGAGCCTTGAGCGATTCATCATCAAAGTTGACGTTTGTAATTGTGGTAAATAAACCCTCTATTATTGTCTTTGTAACCTCGTCGCCGGGTTCGTTTGAATTTGCAAGCTCAATCAAGCTGCTTGTTAATTCGTCCTGCAAATTTGCCGTATCGGCTTTTTTGCCGCAAACACCTTGTACGGTGCAGCCTTTACCTTGTGCTGTCTGTTCACATTGAAAGCAAAACATACTCATTTTAATTTCTCCTTCTTATTTTTTCTAAATTTTGTGCCCGATTATAGTTTGAAATCGGATATTTTGTTATTTTTAAGGTAATCAATAAATTCATCATTCATTTTATCTATAAGATTGCCCATAATACAATTTTTGCAATCTCCACTGTTGGTATTAAAAAGGCAATTGTGTTTTTTAAATTTTCCTTCCATAATTTCATATATTCTTAAAAATGTCATATTTTTGTATTTTGGCACTATTAAAAAACCGCCGTGAGGCCCTTTGGTTGAGGTTAAAACCCCTTCTTTTACAAGCCTTTGCAGCACTTTTGAAAGATGATATTCGGAAATTTTAAACTTTTTTGCAACCTCTTTTAAAGATGTTACCTGATTTTCTCTATTTCCTATGTAGATAACCGAATGCAAGGCTATTGCCATTGCCTCAGAAACTTTGAACATGTTTACCTCTTTGTTTTTTATTGGTATATTAGTACTGTAATACCAATATTATAAAAAGTCAAGAGTTTTTAAAAAATATGTAAAGTTTTTTAAAATTATAATAAATTTTAACGCGGATACAAGTTTACAGGGGGGAGGTGCGCATTTTACAATAATTTTATGGTGCTAATCAATACCGCTTATTATAATACTTAAAACAGAGAAAATTAATGCGCCGAAAAACGCCGCCCAAAAATTTTCAATATTAAAGCCCGGCGATAGCTTTGCTGCAAGCCCGAACATCAATGCGTTAATTATAAGAGTGAAAAGCCCCAAAGTTAGAATATTTACGGGCAGGGTAAGCAAAATTATAAAAGGTTTTATGACGATGTTAACAAAGGCCACAACAACAGCCGCCAAAAGTGCAGCGCCAAAGCCGGCAACACTTATGCCGGGCACAATCCATGCTATAAAAAGCAAAGACAGCGCGTATAAAAACCATTTTATCAATAATTCCATGTTTATTTCTCCTTTTTTGGGAATTATAAGATAACTGAAAGTTTAATTCATTATACATTAGTGCTACGCGTAGATTATAAGTTTGCGTAATAATTTACAATAAGCGCTAAAAAAGAGGCATTATTTTTCAAATGCCTCTTTTGTTATTTTATTATTGGTTTTATTTGTCGTTAACTGCACTATTATATTGCTTTAATCTCTTTTCCAATCTGCCGATTTCATCTTTAATCACTTGCGCCTTTATGTCCTTTAGGGGATCTGACTTTTTTTCTTTTGCTGCAACAAGATCATCATACCTTTGTTGGGCGGCTTGTAATGCCTTTCGGGCAGCTTCTATTTCCGGGTCGGGAGTCTTTCCTTTTATAGCTGCTAATTCTTTTTTTAAATCTTCAATTTTACCGGGTAATTTGTCTATGGGTACAGGTGAAACTTTTCGTTGGAGCTCGACAAGATAGCTTTGAAGATCACTATAAAGGGTGTTGTAGCATACCTTTTCTTTCTCATTTACTTCCGTTGTTTTGCCTCCTATTGTAGCTTTTGCGCCAAATTGATATTTTGTTGTGCTGTATCGAGGATTGTCCAGTTGCCATTCCAGACTTCCTCCGTTATGGCCGCCCTCTTTCCAAAACTTACCTACTTTGATATCAATAATATCGGCATCGGTACCAATTCTTGCAGCTTGTTGTTCGAGCAATTTAACTTGCTCTTCGCCTAAGTCGTTGTTTTTATTTTCTAACTTCAGTTGTGCAGCAAAAGACGGTCCTTTTGCAATAGCGTAATTTGTGTTAATTAAATTCATGGCCAGCATCCTTTCTTCTTTAATATAATATGGGGAATTGTTACGCGTGTAGAAAACGCGTAAAAATTATTTTCCTTATCTTTAAAAAATATATTTACAAAAGTTAATAATAGATAGGGAAAACTTATCTATTTTTAAAGCGCTAAATGCACAATTTTTGTATAAAAATCTTAATAAAACAGGCTATTGACAAAAGGCGCAACATTTTCTATAATGACTTCGGTAAAATATTAAGGAGTTTATTTCTATGGATATTGAAGCAAAAAAAGCTAAACTTATGTTTTTGCAGAATTTCTTTTTGGTAAGTTTTCTTGTCGGCTATCTTTTTTTAGTGTTCTCAAGCCTTTTGTGTGCCAGCACACAAGTGCATGACTTCCAGCACAAAATTATGGTTGATTGGTTCGGGATAAGTGCTGAAACCGCAAACTGGCTTGTTGTTCTTCTTCTCGGCCTATGGAAAATTTTGATAATTCAATTCACGCTTGTTCCGGGCGTCGCAATTTGGCTTATAAGAATATTCTGCAAATGCAAAAGAGCCGATGAATAAATCCGCCTAATTCGGCGTTTATTCCAATGCACTAAGCTTTCTTGTGCATTAAGTTATCTATCGCTTTTTTTGAACAATGGCTTCAGCTTTATTGTCCGGGGCTGAGGTTGCCTCATCAAGAATAATTATGGGCGCATTTTTTAAAAACGCGCGCGCAATGGCTACACGCTGTTTTTGCCCGCCTGATAGCAAAATGCCGCGGAACTTGCCCTGCCGGTGGCCTGAAAGGTTATATGAGGCGATTGTTTTATTGCCGGCATGGCTTTTATTGTAAGCGGTGATTATGGTTGAACCTGCCGCTACACTTTTTTGAGTTACTTCTTCAATATGTTTTCTGATTTTTGTAAGGGGCAAAAATGCGCAGCCCAGAACAAAAATAGCAATTATAACTGTCAAGTTCTGCCATATGTTCTTTTATACTTTATTATTAATTTCCGGCTATGTGTTTGTGTACTAAGCAGTGTTTCCAACCAAGCGAGCAATGTTTTTTTTATTTGCGTTAATTATTAAATTTGTTGTAGAGGAAATTAGATTTTCTTAAAAAACATACAAAGAGGAGTAAATAATATGATTAAAATCAGAGCTTTTTTGCTTTTTGCAGCAACGCTTATTGTAGGCAATAATATATGTTTAGCAATTGAAAACACTGTTGATAACACTGATAAATATCCGAATTATGCACGGGAATTTACGGGAGAAGATAAGTTTGAAAATTTTAACAGAAAAATGTTTATTTTCAATTCAAAAGTAAACAAATTTGTAATCCGCCCCGCTAATATAGTTTGGGCATCCGTTATGCCGAAATACGGCATGGAAAGGCTGCAAAGCGCGTATGAAAATATTGAATTTCCCATAAGGTTTGCAAGCTGTTTGCTGCAAAAAGATTTTAAATCTTCAGGGCAAGAGGCGTTAAGGTTTTTAACCAATACCACATTGGGTTTAGGCGGGCTTTATGACCCTGCAAAAAACCGTTTTAACATTGAGCCTAAACAAGAAGATATGGCACAGGCACTTGCATATCACAAGGTAAAAGAAGGTCCTTATCTGGTTTTGCCTGTTATACCCTCTGCAAATATAAGGGGG
>CAZYYK010000014.1:0-22541 GCA_964651135.1 uncultured Gammaproteobacteria bacterium
CGTGTGCGTAAGGCTCGCAAACTCGCCAACGCAGCACCTATCATCCCGACCATTTGAAAAAGAGCCTGCAAAATGCAAACTCTTTTAATTCTTTACCTTAAAATATATTTAAGCTTTTGATGTCGGCAAAGTTACAAACTTATCACCGTACTTAAATGTAGCGCTTAGGCCGTCAGAACTTGGCGTAACATTTTTTGCAATTTCTGCTTCCAAACCTTTCGGGAAAACATGCGGGAATTTTCCACTTGCAATGTCAAGCATTGTGTCTGTAAAAATTGTGCCGTTTCCGATATCTGCAAACTGCCCGCCCTTAGGAATAACGTCCAGTGCGCCTTCGCGGCCTGCCGGTTTCAAAATACCTTCCGTCACATGCCATTTTGCAACACCTTTATCCATTTTTGTTAAAGACATAGGATCTGCAACCCTTCTTGCGTCTATATCTGCTAATCCTTTGGGTGTAAACAATGTTTTGCCTATATTTGTCATAACCATTTGGTCGCCCGGCAAAAATTCATTTAATTGCTCCAAAGAAGGTTTTTCATAAACGGCATACGCTTTTCCTTCAGGCAAGAATGTGCCCAAAGTGCCTGCCGCTTCTTGTTTTGTTGCTTGATAACCTCTTGAAATTACATTGAAAGGAGATTTGCTGCCGCCCACTTCTTTATATCTTTCCATAAGCTTGCTGTAATCTTCGTAGCCTCTTGTCCCAACATCGTCGGTATAGGTAAACAAAACAGGCTTTCTTTTCGAAATTACACCTTTTTTCAAACCTTCCACCAAAACAGTGGCATCGCCGTCGCTTGTTTTAGTTGTAATGTGATCCAATCTTTCAAACGGTGAAAGAGCTTTTGCCTCCATCATATGAAGAAGTTCATTGTTTGCCGTTGTTAAATGGATATCTTTACCTTTATATTGCCCGATAAGAGCCGGCAGCGGCAAGTCTGTTTTATTGGTTCTGGGTAAACCCAAAGCATCTGTTATCGGGTTTCTTATTTCAGCCCCGCGTGTGCCATGCCCGCTTAACGGAAGCGCTTTTGTGATTTGTTTTGTTCTGTTTGTGTACCCTTTTGCATCTTTTAAAATTTCAGATGTTGCATCCTCGCCTATTAAAGATGTTAATTTCTTTTGTGCATCCTCGCTTCCAGATACGGCCTGTGTTGAAAGCTCTCTCATATAATTCATAAAACGATTAAGCCCTTTTTTCACTAAAGGCGCAAAGGAATCTTCTGCAACTTGTGTTACAACTTTTCCAAAAGCTAAATTTTGCATCTGCACCCTTTGAACCGAATTTTTAAGGCCGTAATTATGACCTTGAACAGGAGTAATTTTCATAGGTTTTCCCTCTTTTCTTTTTACCTAACTTTACACTAAAACGTGTGTGTATAAAAATCGTGAATAATTATTTTTGCCATGGGCTTAACAATTGTTACAAAATTTAAAGTTTATTTTTAAAAGCGTTTAATAAATTAATATACTTGTGTTTTTCTAAAAAATTGTTTAACATAATAATTGAAGGAGATTTACATGAGTGATAAAAAAGTTGTTTCAATAGGTTCTAAAACCAAGAAGCATAAAGAAGGCAAGACTCAAGAACAAAAAGTTGAATATTGCAGTTTTTGCAAACGCCCGAACACAATGGTGCCAAAAATGGTGAAAGGCCCGGGCGTTAACATTTGCTCCGAATGCACCCTAATTGCCGTCCAATATCTGATTTTACAAGACGGGGTTTTGTCAAAAGAGGCACAAAAAATACTTGATTTACTATGGAACACACCGCAAAAATGACAGAAAAAAATTCAAAACTTTTTTCGCGCTCTGTTGTATTAAGGGAACTTGAATTTTTAAAGGCGCAAAAAGATATTAACCCTGCCCTTGCCGCAAAAAGTATCGAAAAGCTATCGCAAATAAAGGATAAAGAACTTTTGGCAAGCCTTGTTATCGACCAAATGACAGGGAAGGGCACAACCTTCAATGACGTTCTTAAGCTTATTTTGGTTGCCTGTGCGGGAAAGTGTGCTGAAGGCATTATTTTTAAAAATCTTTCATCAAAAAATGTCTCGGATGAAAAAAAGCTTTATTTGATAACCATTTTACGAGAACTGGATTTAGAAATAAATTATGTAAAACTTTCCGAATTTATTGACCCTGAAGCTTTGGTTGATTATGAAACCAAAAAGTTTTTATCCAGCGCCAAGGTGAACCCGCAGGCACAAATTGATTTTCTGGATTTCTTTTTCGGCATCAATGACAAAGATAAAGAAATGCTTATGGATTCAATTATAAGTGATTTTTCGCACGAAGAATTAATCAGTATTTTAATACCGATTATATATAATGATCCCGCAACAAAATTTGCAAAGCATGCCATGGAAACTTTAAAGAAATCGAAATCTTATTTGGTTTTTGAAGTTTATAACTGGGTAATAAACACCTCAGACGACCCTTCTGCGGTAAGTTTAGCAAAAAAATGCAAAAATGAGCTTAAAATGCTGGGGCTGAGAAAAGAAGTGGGGCAAATTGAACTTTACAAAAACATACTAAAAGATTCAGCCCCCCTTGGTTTTTGGGCAAGCATGCTTGATGGCGCTTCAAATTTTGTGTTGCTTTTTGCAAGAAAAAATGTACTTGGAAATTTCCGTGTTTTTGTAACGGTTTTAAACCCGCACATAGCGCCTTTGGCTTGCCTTGGTTTTGATGATCTGGGCCAAAAGGAATTTGAAACTCTTTTTGGAAGAATTTTTAACGAAAATATGCCCGTTAAGATAGATTTAAGCGTGGGCGTAAAAATTTTAAATGAATTAACAATTAAGGCGCAAAAACAAAAGCTGCAAGTGCCTTATGAGCTTTTAAGCTGGCGGCAGTTAACTTATGATATTGAACCCGTGGCGGGTGATTTGGAAGATTTTTTTAAATCGCATTTTGAAAAAATCCGGCTGAATGAATTTTCTTTTAAGAAACTTCTAAAACAGGATTTTATGCAAAATTGGTTTATAGCCCACGGCGATAACCCCGTTTTTGATAAAATTTTAGAAGAAATTGAGAAAAAATCCTTCGCCATAGAAGATATTGAAAAGCGTATAAAAGAAAATGCGGATGATATCTTTGCAGGTTTTGAAAAAACGCTTCTTTATCAGGCATATTTTGCACATTGCGCCAATAATAAAGATGTTGCGGATATACTTTACGCTTTATCTGAAATATCTGAAAAACAGCCGCTTGATAAAAAATTTCAGGAATTAATAATGAAAAAAAGCGTGTATGAACACTTTTCAAAAGAAACCGAACCCGATAACAACACAACGGTTTTTAAAAAAGAAAAAAAAGAAAATGTTAATGCAAAGCGCGTTTTAAGTATAATAAAGGATAAATGGCAGAGCGAATTTTAGGACTTGACATAGGCACAAAACGCATAGGGGTTGCAATAACAGACCCCCTGGGAATTTTTGCACGCGAACTTTGCCTTGTAGAAAGAAAAAAAGATAAAGAAGCGCAGGAAAAAATAAAAAAACTGGCAAAAGAAAACAGCGTCACAAAAATTGTAGCGGGCATTCCTTACAACACAGACGGCACTCTAGGCTTTCAGGCGCAAAATTGTATTGATTTTATAAAACCTCTTGAAAACGAATTCAAAATAGTGTATTGTGATGAAAGTTACACGTCATTTGAAGCAGAAGAACTTTTGAAAAAAGAAAATGTCAAATACACCAAGAATAAGGGGCTTGTAGATTTAAAAAGCGCTTGCCTGATATTAGAAGACTATTTAAGAAGTGGAGAAAACAAATGAAAGAATTACAAACAATTAAAACAATTGATGAAAACGGCAAAGAAATCGATTTGAAATTAATGGATATTGTTAATGTGGACAGCCAGGAATACGCGCTTTTGCTGCCCAAAGACGCCGATGTTGAAAGCGAAGACACCCAAGTTGTTTTAATGCGCCTGAAAACAGAGGGTGATTCTTACATTTTTGAAACCATAGAAGACGACGACGAATTTGATTTAGTTTCCCAGGCTATTATGGATGATATCCAGGATGAAACCGAATAACTTTTTAACATTTATTTAGAATTGTAATATTTTTGACATGTGTGTTGTATAATAAATTGAAGAGCAGAGTTTAGTTGAAAGTTTTTTATGCAAGTTGTGCAAACGCTAAACAATACAGTTAATATTGTTTTTGATCCGCATGCAGACGGGTTTTGCTTGCTTGACTTTGTTCTGATTGAAGATTCAGGCAAAAGGTTTCTGGGGCAGATTGTTGAAGTTGAAAATGATAAATTTGACGCCAGCTTAAATTATGCAAGTGTCAAAATTTTGTATATGTTAAATGCCGTGGATGAAATTGTTGAATACACAGGCTTTACGCCTACAAAACTGACCAAAATGTACTTGTGTAATCAAAAAGAAGTTGAAGATTTTATTAATTTGGATAAAAATAAATTCCAGGTGGGGCTTAACCCAAAAACTATGCTGCCCTTGGATTTTAACCTTGAATTTTTTGAAAATAACCCTGTTGTTTATGCTGATAAACTTGAAGATTTGCACGTTTTAAGCGGAAATTTGGCACAAAAACTCTCTCGGTTTAAAAATGTTGTAATTATAGATTACACGGGCTCGCTAAACGTTAAAAACTCTTTGCGGCTGCGTGCAACGGTTGATTTTAAATTGCCTCTGGATTTTTATTCGCTTGATTTTGTTTGGAATAAGGCACTTGCCAACGCCTCTTTGGAAACACAGGCTGTTTGCGAAGATATTTTTAACGAAGTTAAAGAATACGCAAAATCAATTGAAGGCGGCTTTATTCCCTTTGGCCAGTTTGTGAAGGCTGTTGCGGGGCAATACAAGCAAACGCCTATTTCAGAACTTTTGGTTTTAAGAAACAGGCTCATAAAATATCAGCAAAGTTCAATATTCGCAAAAACCGCTAAAGAAATTGATATAGTGAAAAAAACCGTGGCAAAAGAAAAAATAACCATTCTTGATTTATCCCCGCTAAATGTCTTGTGGCACAAGGAATTTGTGAACTTTATTCTGCGCAGCATTAAAACGCCGTCGTTTATTTTTATAAGGCTTAACGAAGCAAATTCAGACCAAAACCTTATAACAAAAATTTTTCAAAAAAGGGGTAATGTGAATATTATCCCAAGCATTTCCTACGGGTACAAAAAAATGCCCGCGGTATCCGAGCATTCAAAAAACTACATTCTGCTTCCCACCCTTCAGCCGAGCCGCAATTTTGGCTATGCAGACTGCGCCATTTGGACTTTAGACCAAAACTACGCACTTTTATTCGGTGCTGACACAAAAGAGCTGATTTTTAAAATTCAAAACACGGTTAATATTGATGAAGAAACAGCCCAAGCCAAAAAACCCAGAAGAATAAAATTAAGCAACTTGCAAAGATACGCCGCAAAATTTGAAAATAAGTTTGACAAAGTTAAACTGCATCAGAAACAAGATGAAATTGCTTTGGAAGAAATTAAGCCCACTGTTCTGCCTTCTGTTCTTTTTGACAGAGAAGAAGCGCCAAAACCCGCTGCAACAAAAGAAGTGCTGCCCCCTAAAGAAGAAGAACAAAATACTTATCAAGAAATTGATTTTGATGAACCAAAAACCGCGTCAACGCCAAATTTGGGGCATGAGGCTTTTGAAAGCGATGAAGAAGATGAAAACCCTATTCAGCGCGTTGAAAAAACACGTGTAAAAGAAATTTTACACGGCGATGAAGATGAAGACTTCAGGCAATTGGTGAACGACATTGAAGATGTTGAACTTGAAGAAACGCTTGACAAGTTTGAACACAAAGAGATTTATTCAAAAGTTTATGACAGCGGAATTTCAAAGCTTATTTCTGAAGATGAGCTTGATTATTTTGACCACAGCACAAGCCCCGCTTATCAAGAGGTGGATTATTCTAAAAAAGATTCCGAACCGGCCAAAAGTGCTGAAGAATCCTGGCAGGAAGGCGAAGTTTATGACGATGAAGAAGATATTTCCTTGGAAGATTTAGCCAAACAGTCTGTTGAAGATACTTTTGATGCAATTGTTGAAGATGATAATTTCAGCCAAAGGGCTGAAGATGTTGTGGTTGAAGGAGAAGGCACAATCAACTTGAGTAAAATTCAAGAACAGATTAAAAGCAAAGAAGATGACCTGCCGCTTTTTACCAGGGAAGAAACCGCGCAATCCGCCCAAAGCTTCAATGAGGGCGAAAGCGTTATGCATGAAAAATACGGGCAGGGAAAAATTTTAAAAGTTGTGACATATTCTAACAGATGCCTGTTACAAATAGAGTTTGATAAAATAGGAAAAAGGCTGCTTGACCCCACAATTGCAAAATTGCAAAAAGTTTAATTGTTTTTCATTGCAAGCCAAAGCACTTTCTTTGCAGGGTAAGAAAGCAGAATTGCAAAAAACGATATTATAATATCGTACAAAAACTTAATGCCCCCGACATGAAATGCTGCACCCATAATAAAGCCAAAATCAATTTGTCTGAAAATAAGAAGAATTACGCTGTATAATAATCCCACGATATTAACAACCAAAATGCCCGATAAAACCGCAAACAAAATCCCCTTGAAGCCTTTGTATTTTTTTAAGAAAAATGACACAAAAAACACGCAGGGGAAATAGCCTAAAATATAGCCGAAAAAGAATGTTTTAGCATAAGATATGCCGCCCCCGAAAGCAAAAACAGGCCACAGAAAAAAACCCATTAAAATATAGAGCAGAACCGTTAACATTCCAAAACGCACGCCCAACACGGCGCTTATAAAAATAACAACGGGAATTTGAGCAATATACGGGTAAACGTGGGTTTTTAATTCCCAAATGCCTTCTTTGTTTGGCAAATAAAGGAAATGGCAAATATCAAATTGCGTGAAAGTTGCAATAATAAGCAAAAGCAGGCATGCGCACACAATAACAAGAGTGCCCAGGCTTAAAGGCGTTTTTTCGCCTTTGTATATGAAATCATTAACTTTATCTTGAAGCCTTTTGCTTGCCATCAGCTTTCAAACTCCATTTTATTCTTTTCAAACATTTCTTTATAACTTTTGTCAAAAATGTTTTGAGTCCACATTATAAGGGCGTCTTCACCGTCATTTTGGTAATATTTTTTCCTTATACCCAAAGATTTGAACCCGAATTTTTCATACAAGCCTATTGCGGCTTTATTTGAAGCGCGCACTTCAAGGGTTATATATTTAATTTTAACGTCATAGCACCTTTCAAGTGCTGCAATTAAAAGCGCTTTTGCAATGCCCTTGCCCCTGTAATCGGGGTGAG
This sequence comes from uncultured Gammaproteobacteria bacterium, assembly GCA_964651135.1. Lineage (GTDB taxonomy): Bacteria > Cyanobacteriota > Vampirovibrionia > Gastranaerophilales > Gastranaerophilaceae > CAYYBA01. The sequence continues at coordinate 7,291 of CAZYYK010000014.1, forward strand.
TTGCAATGGTTGTAATATGCGCCTCATCTATAATCTCCCAAACGCCAATGTAACCTGCCACACGCCCTTCAATGGTTGCGCACAAATAGTTTGCTATATCATTTTTAACCTCGTTGACAAAAGATTCTCTCGGCCAATGGTGTTTGCCGTAGGCACTTTCTTCAATTTCCATGACATCATCAATGTGTGCCAAACTTAGGTTTTCTATGTTAAGGTTTAACATAACCATATTATAGCGTAAAATTAAAAATGTTGTTTAGCTTTGAGAATTTATACAAAATGGGGTGTGTTCCACCTGTAAATGCTTTTCATCCAAAATTCCGCGGTTCAATTGGCTGTAAGAACTGTCTTTAGAACCGAACTTCTCCTTTAAATACTCATATGCAACTTTAGGGTCGCAATTTTCGCCACAGGTGAATAAATCTATGGCCGCATAACCCAATTCCGGCCAGGTGTGTATTGCCAGGTGGCTTTCTGATATGATAATAACCCCTGAAACTCCGAAGGGAGCAAAAAGATGAAAACATTTTTGAACAACAGTGGCGCCGCATTCAATTGCAGCTTCTGTCATAAGTTTTTCTACCATCTTGGGACTGTTCAAAATGTTGGGGTCGCATTCAAAAAATTCAGCTAATATGTGTCTGCCCAAATAACGTTTTGGAGCAATGCATTCAAACGTTTCGTTGTTTTTGATAGGTATAGTTATCGCCAATTCATAATCCTCCTTAAAGGGTTTTTAGTATATACGTTTTTAATAATAAAATATAATACATTAAAAAAATAAAATATGCAAAAACTTGACTAAATCAAAAAAAATTCTTAACAATATTTAATGATTTTTCCAAGGCAGGCACTGAAACAGGCTTGTTTCACCCAATCAAAAATTTCAATGCCGTTAATAACAAATTTTACACTTCTTATTTTTTGTGTTAAAATTTATTCAAAGGCAGAAAATAAGGTAAAAATGCAGCAAAAAGAAATTGAAGTCGTTGTAGACGTTGAAACAACAGGTTTGGATTATACAAGAGAGAAAATTATCGAATTTGCAGGCGTTAAGCTTGTAAACGGCAAGATTAAAGACACTTTTGAAACGCTCATAAACCCGCATCAGCATATAAGAAAGTCATCCGCTGCAATCCACGGTATCACTGAAGAAATGCTTGAAGGGCAGCCGGAAGAAGAAGAAATTTACCCTAAAATTTTTGAATTTATAGGCGATGCGCCGATTGTTGCCCACAACGCAATTTTCGATTTCAGTTTTTTAAACAGAACCTCTAAACGCTTATATGCCAAGCCTTTAGAAAACCAGTACATAGACAGCCAGGAAATGTTTAAAGAAGTTTTTCCCCAGTGTGAATCCTGCGGCCTTGAATCTTTAATGCGCAAATTTAAGGTGGATTTTTCCACCCGCCACCGCGCTATGGCAGATGCCATAGGCCTTGCGCAGGCTTATCCCGATTTAAAAAGAATGTATTTTGAAAAATATCACTGGCAGTTGTCGCAAATTGAAAATGTTGAATACCTTTTTGAAAGATATTTGCGAATTCAGCAGGCAATTAATGTAATGCAGGCAGAAATACAAGATTTACGCTCAATTTTTAAAATTTATTTTGAAAAAGGCGGAGGGGAAATAGAGGCAAGCACCGGTGAAATTTTAACTTACGGTTCTAAAAAAACTTTTGCTTATGATTTTCCTTCGGTTAAAGAAGTTTTGGATGATATCGGCGCACTGCCCAAAGCTGTCAAATTAAATCACGGGTTTATAGACAGGCTTGTGCAAAGTGCGGGAATTGATGAAGACACAAAAAATAAGATTAAATCCGCACGCACAGAAATAAATGAAACCAAAAACGTCAATATAATAAAACCTGAAAGGCATTAAGATTATTTCATAAAATAATCGCAAATAAGCTTTTTGTGTCTGTTAAAAGTAAACAAGCGCTTAATTTTCGGCAAAATCCTTTTCTTTTCTTGAAGTTGTCTGCATTCATTAATTAAAACAGCCTTTTTTACCAATGTTTGATTATAAATAACCGCAAGAGCGTTATTTTCATCAATATACGGCTCAAGCTCTTTCAAGCGTTTTTTACAAGTTAATATTTCGCATTCAAGTTCTGATAATTTGGGGTTTTTCATTTTTTGCCTTATTTGCTGCTAATAATTAGAGAGATTAACTATTGTACTCACATATTATAAAAATTTACCTTTTCTGTACTCCCCCGAGCAAAGGATTTTTAATATTTCATTAATAATAAATAAAGCCGGTTTAACCCGGCTTTAATAAATTACATGCTCCTAGTCTGTTTTATATCTTCAATTGCGTTTTGAAAAAACCTTTCGAAATTGGTTTCTTCAATCTCACACCCGTTGCCTGTAAGGCCGTTGCCGCAAATTCCGTCACCACACATACCGTTGCCGCAAATTCCATTGCCTGATAAACCGTTGCCGCAGGTATTAACACACATATACTTTTCAGATTTCTTTTTTTCGCCCATATTTTTAAGTCCTATCAGCTCTTACATATAATAAAAATTTTGATATATACTTTTTGCATAAAAAATAAATACTGTTACAATGCTTAACAATAGATGTAAAGTTTTGTAACAATAGCAATACAGGAGCGTAAAGTTGGTGGTAAAAAATGCCGATATAATTAATGTTAAAACAAGGAGATATAAACTATGGGTATGGCAGCATCACAATCAAGATTTTTGGCGTTAACGGCAAGAAAGTCCAACACGGAATATCAAGGCCAGCAGGTTAACCAGCAAAGAGCTGCTTTGGCTAACGAAAGTGCAGGGCTTTACTCCAGCATGATGAATTTGAGTGTTCCGACTCCGCCTTCTGCAAACAGTTTCTATACAAGCACTTACACCTTCAATAATGGTGAAGAGTCTTGCTATTTAACAAACATCAAAAAAAGCACCTCTGAAAGCAACCAGGGCGGGTATAGTGTCGGTATAAGATACACGACAGAAGCAACATCAGCCGCAAGAGGAAACGCCATAAAAAATACCACCATAAAGCAGGGTGAAGACGGCAAAACCTACATTTGCTATAACGGCAAAGAGTATGAACTTAGCGACGTTACTGCTGAAATTGACAGCAATGAAGACAGCACAAACCCTCTTGATTTAAAAAGAAGTACTTTGGGCGAAATGAACACAACATTTAACAACAGTGGTTCCAAAATTTATTCATACACGGTTGACGCCGGAAAAGAGTCAGAACGCACCTGTTATTTATCGGAAAGTGTTTATAACAGCCTAACATCAGGTGCAAGCACAACATACACGCCTGTATACAGCTATCAAACCACAAAAAGCCAATACGGCACGGCTGAAGTAACCTTAGGCAAGGATGAATCAACAGGCAGATACACAAAAATTACTTTCCTATCCTCAACTTTAGGAAATCTTGACGAACAGGGCATTACTTATGATTTAAGCATAAGCTCCGTTAAAGACGATGAAGGATACGACGAGGCTATGAAAGAATATGAATACCAAAAAATGCGCTACGAAGAACAGGTTGACCAAATTAACGCAAAAACGGAAGCTTTGCAGCAAAAAGATAAAAGCCTTGAGTTGAAATTAAAACAGCTCGATACCGAACAAAATGCCATTCAAACAGAAATGGAAGCCGTTCAAAAAGTTATTGAAAAGAACGTTGAAGATACATTTAAAACGTTTGCTTAAAAAATATGCTTTATCCAAGAAAACCCGGGTCGCATCTAAACGCCCGGGTTTTATTTTATTGCATCGACAACAAGCTTAAAAAGCCTTACTGAAAGAAGCTTCCTTATTATCGGCATTTTATTTCTTACAGGCATTAAAAAAAGCATTATATTAACAACATCAATAGATTTCATAAAAATTCTTGCAAAATTTGTTTTCTGTAACCTTTTAATAAAATTCAGGGTTCTGTTCAACTTTGCAAGATCCAGGCGCAAAGAGCGTAAAGATTCACATGTTGTATTCGTATAATCTTCAATTTTAACACGTGTTTCAAACGCCCAGTCTTTTCCCATCTGCAAAAGCGTACATAAAATAAGCAGTATAAAAATTTCAAACAAAATTGCAAACTCTATCATTCCTGTATTATATTTTGATATCCTCTTTTATTCCATACGCAAATTGTATTATTTTTTCATATCCCCTTGACCAAAAAAATAAAAAAAACTAAAATAAAAATAAAAAGGGATAAAAAATGGCTGATACTAAAAAAGCGTTAAACTGCCCCGCTTGCGGAAAAGAAATGAACAAAATTCAATTGCAGGATTACAACTTTTGTGTTGATATCTGCCTGGATGGGTGCGGCTCTATTGTTTTTGATAACAGAGAATTTCAAAAATTTGATGAAAAAAGCGAAAATATAGACCCAATCCTAAAAGCCTACCAGGGGAAGGAATTCCCGGAAGCAGACACTAAAGAAGACTTATTATTATGCCCTGTTTGCAACAGCAAAATGGTTAAAAACAATGCAGGCCCGATGTGCGATTGCAAAATTGATGAATGCTACGCTTGCGGTGCAAAATTTTTAAATTATAACGAACTTTTAAAAATCAGGGAAAAAGCGGGCGAAAACAATGCAGAATATGAAAAAGCTCTTCGTATGGTTATTGCAGAAAAAGAAAAATTGGAAAGGCAAAACGCCGGAAATAAAACCCTGTATAAAAGTTTTTGCAACCTAAGCGAGAAATTTTTTAAAAAACATTAATTTTACTCACATAAACAATTATAATCTTTACATTTAAGCCGAAATGCCTTATAAAAGGGATTTTAGCTTTTTTATTTTGTATCTAAAATTTACCTTTAAATTTTTGGCGGTGCTTCTTTCTTCCATAATATATGCAGAAAGGGGCAATATGACAAAAGAAAAAATTGTAAAAGTAATATCAGATAAAACACCACAGGTTATAATACGGGTTATCGGCAAGGACGATGACAAGGTTTTAGTAAAGCATAAAAAGAAATTTCCCTTCAAGCTCCATAACACTGTAAATTATACGGTTGAAACAACGCACAGGGTTTTCAGTTTCAGAATATATCAAGGTTACAGCTGGAACGGGGCAGATATCCCAAAACCTTTGTGGTGGGTGGGGCAATCTAAGGATAATGCTTATTTAACGGCATCTTTGGTGCATGATTTTTTGCTGGAATACAAAAAATATATTTACAATATTGTTTTGGATAAAAAAATCACGCCAGCCCAATACAGACGCCTTACAAGCCTTATTTTCAGAGAAATCTTAAAACAGGATAGAACAAATGTCATAAAAGCCAATATTATGGCGGCATCCGTTGACTGGTATCAAAAATATATTAACAGAAGGGAGTGGGAAATATGAATTTAAGAGCAAAGCTTGCGCCCAATTTCACCCTTTCAGAATTTATATACTCTCAAACAGCTTACGCAAAGGGCATTCCGAACATGCCGTGTGCTGTTGTAATACAAAATTTGAAAGAACTTGCCATAAAAATTATGCAGCCTGTAAGGGAAAATTTTAAAAGCCCTGTAATAATTACAAGCGGTTTTAGAAGCCGTAAACTTAACGCCTTGATTGGCGGAAGCGAAACCAGCCAGCATATTTCAGGGCAGGCATGCGATTTTGTGGTCAAGGGGGCGGATAATAAAACCGTTTGCGATTGGATTGCCGAAAATTTAGAATTTGATCAGCTTATTTTGGAAAAAAGCTGGGTGCATGTTTCATATAAAAAACCAAACAGGAAAGAGTTTTTTGTAGTGTAATTGCATGGTTTGCGGCACTGCCGCTTCATGGGCTGCCGCTAAATTTGCGGCTGCTGGCGCATTGAGCGCCTGTGCAATCAAAGATTGCTCCGCTCCCGCAACTTACGCTTTGGTCGCAACGGCGCCTGGGTACGGTTTCAGCTCTGCGGCTTTGCGAGAACGCAAACCCGCTATCGCCTCACACACCATCGGTCGGCTTGCTTTTTTAAACGCGGCACAAGCCGCGTAATAAAAAATCTTTGCCTCCATTAAAAAAGCAAGCCATCAAAACTTTAAAACCCATCCAAAACTTTTTCATCGAAACCCCGAATAAGATTGACAGGTGCTTGTTGACTTGCACTCTTATAATAGCATATGTTTCCATGCTTTTTATCGCCCGAAAGAATTAATACAAAAGTATTAGTTTAAAGGGCCTTTTTCATGCAAAAAACTCAATATAATAATATGAATTACAAATACTTTTCTATGGCACCCGCTATTGAGGATTTGGGCATTAAACCGACAAGCGTTTCCTTTGCTTCCCCGTTTTTAAAAAGCAAAAGGCTTGGCAAGCCGCTAATTTGGTACTCTTTCGCGGTTTTTAGGTTATCATCCGTATTCACCTTAACAACTTTAACCTTACCTGAAAATTCAGATGCAACTTCATCCAAAATAGGCCCCATCTTGCGGCATGGACCACACCAGGGCGCCCAAAAATCAACAAGGGTAAGTCCTTCGTTTTTAAGAACTTCAGACTCAAAATTAACATCCGTAATATCTTTAGCACTGCTCATTAACTGCCTCCTGAATTTTAATATTTGTACCGTATCCTATTTCATATTATAATCTTTTCTATGAATATTGACAAGATAGTAAGGTGTTTATATTTCGATATTGAAACAAAAAAACTTCCGCAGACCGAATTTGTTAAATTTATGGAAAAAACACGCAACCCCTATATTGTTTTAATTTGCTGCATCCTTTCTTTGCGCACAAACGATAAAACAACAATAGGCGCGTCAGAGCGCATGCTCAAGATTGGAAAAACGCCCGAAGAAATTTCAAAAGTGCCAATTGAAAAACTTGCCCAAGCCATTTACCCTGTGGGCTTTTACAAAAATAAGGCAGGGCAGATTGTTGAATTATCCAAAATTTTGGTTGAAAAATATAATTCAAAAGTGCCTGATGAAATTGAAGAATTAATAAAATTTAAAGGCGTTGGGCGAAAAACCGCAAACCTTGTGCTCACAAAAGGGCATGGTAAACCGGGCATTTGTGTTGATGTGCATGTGCACAGAATCTCTAACCGCCTGGGCTATGTGAGCACAAAAACGCCGGATGAAACCGAAATGGCGCTTAGAAAAATTTTGCCCAAAAAATATTGGATGGATTTTAACACACTTTTGGTGACCCTGGGGCAAAACATCTGTAAACCAATAAGTCCAAAGTGCAAAGTGTGTTCAATAAATAAATACTGTAAAACAGGCAAAAAGATTACTAACCCTTGCCAAACCCTTTAAAATACGCTATTATTAACTTATGAAAAACAAAGAGGGACAAGTTTACAAAATTCATTCTGATTTTTATTATGTAAAAGTCGGAGGTGAAATTTTTGAATGCAAGGTGCGTGAAATCATAAAAAAGCAAAAATTGACTGTTTGCGTGGGCGATTTTGTGGAAATTGAAAATAATACAATTACAAAAGTGTTAAAGCGCAAAAATTTTATTCCGCGCCCCAGCATTGCCAATTTGGATTTGCTGGTTGTTGTGGCTGCAATAAAAGAGCCTGACTTAAATTTAAGCCAATTAAACCGCTATTTGACGTTTGCAAAAATTCATAAAATTCCCTGCATTTTGTGTTTCAATAAAGAAGATTTGCCCCATGACGACTATCTGAAAGACAAAATTACCTCAATTTATAAACCGCTTAAATACAAAATTTTATTCACCTCGGCGCTTAAAAAAACAGGGCTCAATGACCTGAAAAAAGTCCTAAAAGGCAAAATCGTAGCGCTTTGCGGACGCTCAGGCGTTGGCAAAAGCTCTATTTTAAAAGCATTGGATGAAAATTTAAATATCAAAATAGGCGCTTTAAGCAAAAAACAGCCGCGCGGAGTGCACACAACGCGCCATTGCGAAATTATAGAATTTAAAAATTTTAAAGTTGCAGACACACCCGGTTTTTCAAATTTAAAGTTTGATTTTGTGCTTCCGCAAGATTTGGGCAATTATTTTGATGAAATTAAAAAATATAAAAATAATTGCAAATTTGCAAACTGCCTCCATGGAGAAGGCACAAAAGGCTGCGGCGTTATTGAAAATTTGGACAATATAAATATTTCAAGATACGAAAGCTACCTTGAATTTTTAGAAGAGGCCAAAGAATACAAAAAACAAGTAACAGCGCAGGGATATAAAAAAGAAAAAGGGCACAAGGAAAATATAGGGAAAATTGTTCCGAAAATTGACGCAAAAAAACGCCAAAGCGCCAGAAGTACGCAAAAACAAAAGGTTGATTATGATTGAAGAATATAAAAAAAATATAGAAAAAAAGCTGGCACAATATCTTGATGTTAAAAATTTCAAGCTGCCGTTAACGTTCCCGGGCGTAATTTTTGATGCCATGCAATACACAACGCTTTTGCCCGCAAAAAGGCTGCGGGCAATTTTATGTCTTGAAACCTGCAAAGTGTTGTGCGGCAACGCTGATATTGCATATGCGCCCGCATGCGCCATTGAAATGCTGCATGCCCAAAGCTTAATCCATGACGATTTGCCTTCCATGGATAACGACAATTTAAGGCGCGGCAAACCCGCCAACCACAAAGTTTTTGGGGAAGCTATTGCAATTTTGGCAGGGGATGCCTTGATAAGTTTTGGGGCGCAGACAATTTTAAATTCCAAAATCCCCAACAAGGAACAGGTTTTAAATTTATATCTTGAAAGCGCCGGCGCCTTGGGCATTGTGGGCGGTCAGGTTTTGGATATTTTATCTGAAGGCAAAAAAATTGATTCTGACACACTCCAAACAATCCACAAATATAAAACAGGCGCGCTTTTTGAATGTGCAATGTTATCAGGCGCTTTATGCGCAAATGCAGAGGGCAAAAAAATGCACTCAATTAAAGAATTTGCGCAAAATTTCGGGCTTGTTTTTCAAATTTATGATGACATCTTAGATGAAATTTCATCAACAAACGATATCGGCAAAACCGCGGGTAAAGATAAACTTAAGCAAAAAGCAACGTATGTGACTGTTTTTTCATTGGATGAAGCCAAAAATAAATTAAATTGTTTAACTGAAAAATGTTATGCTATACTAAAAGAAGAGAACCTGCAATCTTCGGTATTCAATGAGATTTTAAGTTCTATATCAATGAGGGTAAATGGATAATTTTGTTATTTTGAATACAGGCTGGGAAGCTTTAATATCGGCAATAGGCGCGGCGTTTTTAGCGCAGGTCATAAAAGTAGTTTTGTATTTCACAACGCATAGAAAAATCAATTTTAAAATTATAACAACAACAGGCGGCATGCCAAGTTCGCACAGTGCAGGAGTTTTGGGTTTAACTATAAGTATCGGAATTATTGCAGGTTACAGTTCTTTGCCTTTTGCAGTGTCTTTGGGCTATGCAATTGTTGTTATGTATGACGCGGCAGGGTTAAGGCGCGCAGCGGGCAAAACCGCAGCAACCCTAAACCGTTTGGTCAAAGAATATACCGAGCACAGCATTCAAACAACAGCTCCTTATGAGGTTTTAAAGGAACTTTTAGGCCATACCCCCGGCCAGGTTATTATGGGTGCAATTCTTGGAACATGCACTGCATACTGTGTTCACGGGCTAATGCTTTTGGTTTATTAATTACCTTAAAGTTATTTCTGCAATTGAACTTTGCAATGCCTTTTTAATTTTGTTAATTTCGCCTTCAATAATTTCATCTTTTAAGGTTGTGTTTTCATCCTGCAAAGTAACGCGCACAGCCATGCTCTTTTTGCCCTGTTCAATATTTTCGCCTTCATAAATATCAAAAACCTGAACGCCCTTATAAATATTTTTATCAGCAGATTTTTTAATTATCTTCTCAACCTCATCCCAGCTTCTTTCTTTATTAAGCGCAAAAGCAATGTCTCTTTGAGCATAACTGAATTGGGAAAGTTTTTTATATTTAACGGTGTGCACTTTATGGGCTTTGAGGATTTCTTCCAGATTAATTTCAAAGATAAATAAATCTTGATAAAGCTTCATTTTATCACTCAATGCAGGGTGCACCCTGCCCGTATATCCTATTGTAAGCGGGTTTTTGCCCAAAAGCTGAATTTTAGCGCTCTGTGCAGGGTGTAAAAATTCCAAACCGTCATCTTTTGTAATTTCACTAAATACAACCCTGCCGGCAATGTCAAATTCGGCAAAAATTGCTTCTAGAGCCCCTTTTAAAGTATAAAAATCGTTTGGAATTTTCTTGTTCCAGATTTCATTGTTAACAGAACCAAAAATGCATGCGCTCAAATGCCTTTCTTCCAAAACACCTGAATTTTCTTCTGTTGCGGGATTTTTAAGAAAATACGTTTTGCCGACTTCCCACAGCCAAAAATTCTTTTGCCCCTGATCAAAATTATATTTTACAACGTTAAGCATATTTGCCGCCAAATTCTGCCTTAGCGTTGTGTGCTCTTCACTTTGAGGGTTTAAAACCTGAACGGATGTTTTATCGTCCAATTCCATCAGATAATTTTTGTATAAATTTTTACCCACCAGAGAGGATGTTACAATTTCATCAAAACCGCAGCCGGACATAATTTCGCTGATTTTTCTTATAATGCGGCTCTCAGAACTTATGTCAGCACCTTTTTCAATATTGGGTATGTTAGGCCCGATTTGATCATAACCGTAAATTCTTGTTATTTCTTCAATTAAGTCAATTGTGCGTGTAACGTCACCTGTTCTTGCGCTTGGCACTTTAACTTTAATTGCAAGTTCGTTTTTGCCCAAAATTTCAAAACCCAAATTTTGCAGAATTTCAATGCATTTTTTCTGCTCAATTTCAATGCCCATAATTCTTTTTATTTCTGAATTCATTAAGGTAATTTGAATATCAAGCACCCTGTTGCTGCCTGTTTCAACAATTTGTTCAAGTTCACCGCCGCCAAACCTTATAATTAAATCAATTGCGCGCAAAAGGGCGGGTTTTACAAGTTCAATATCCACTCCGCGCTCAAACCTTGCGCTTGCTTCCGAACGATAACCTACACTGCGCGCGGATTTGCGGTTTGTGCTCGGTGTAAAATAAGCAGCTTCAAGCGCTATACTTTTTGTGTTATTGTCAACTTCACTGTTATTGCCCCCAAAAACGCCTGCAAGGCAAACACCTTGTTTTTCTGTTGCAATTAAAACGCTTTGATTCGTGAGCTTTCTTTCAACTTCATCAATGGTGGTAATGGTTTCACCCTTATGGGCGTACCTTACGCACAGGTAATTATCCAATTTGTCGTAATCAAAGGCATGCAAGGGTGTGCCCAATTCAAGCAAAACATAGTTTGTAATATCGACAATATTATTAATGGGGCGCATGCCGCAGGCCAAAATACGCCTTTGGATAAAATCAGGAGAAGGCTGGATTTTAATATTTTTAATAACCCCTATTGAATAATATTTGCAAGTATCGGCGTCTTTAATTTCAACCTTAAAGTCGTTTTTCTCAAATTCCCTGGTGCATTCCAAAGGCCAGAAGCGTAAAGGGCGGTTATAAATGGCTGAAAGTTCCCTTGCAACACCTAAAACAGACATTTCATCACCCCTGTTTGCAGTGGGCGCAAGGTGGAAAATAATTTCGTCATTCAAGCCCAAAAGTTTTTCCAAAGGCATGCCAAGTTCAATATCTTGATACAGCCTGTTTAAAATAAAAATACCGTCTTCTTCTTGCATATCAAGCCCAAGTTCATCACAAGAACAAAGCATGCCGTCAGATTTTACGCCCCTTATTTCGGCAGGCGTAAGTTCGAACAATTCTCCTGTTTTTCTTGAAAAAACCTGGCTTCCCACGCTTGCATAAGGCACAATTTGCCCTATTTCAATATTTTGCGCTCCGCAAACAACAGTTTTTTTAATGCTGCCCGTGTCCACCTCTACAAGATGCAGTTTGTCGGCATTCGGATGATTTTTTATATCAACTATTTTTGCAATTATAATGCGGCTGAATTTGGGTTTCCTAAACTCGGTTTCTTCCACTTCAAGCCCGCTCATAGTAAGCCTATAAGCTATATCTTCGGGCTTAATGCCCTTTAAATCAACAAATTCATTTAACCATTCATATGAAACTTGCATATTTTATGTCCTTTTCACTATTTTACCGCAAAACGGAATAATGGCAAAATACTTGAATTATTGTCATTAAATTCTCTTCTCATCGTTTTAACCTTATCCGCACTGCTAAAAGATTCAACGCCTTTTTCAACTGACAAAAAGTTTTCAAATCTTTTATAAATCTTATTTTTATCGCCAAAAATAATAAAACTTGTGTTATCAAGATTATCCGTATATTGCTTGTCATAACGTGTCACAAAATAAGAATGCTTTAAATTGTTATCTTGAGTATATTTTGTTAAAACTTTGCGATAATTAAAGTTTTTGCTTGTTGTATTAAAAATAATAATACCGTCTTTTTTAAGTTTACTTTTATATAAATCCAGCGCTTCTTTTGTTATAAGATAAGCGCTATCGCCTTGCTGGGCTGCTAAATCGATGAAAATAATATCGAACTTGGCTTTTTCATTTCCCAAATTAACCCTCGGGTTGCCTGCCTTAAATTCAGCCTCGCCTTTCGTTAAAGTCATATAGGTAAATTTATCCGCCAAATCTTTCGCCTGAGGGTTTGCATCATAATAAATAACTTTATCGCTTTCATTCAAATACCCGTTAATGCCGCCGCCTTCCATGCCTATTTTTGCTACTAAAAGCGGCCTGTTTTTGGTTGTTTCCCAATTTTTCATCCCTGTATAAACATAATAAAATCCGCTGTTAAGCCCATAATAGCCAAGAGGGTTAATTGTATAGGTAAGTGTTCTGTGGCCGTAAGTTTGGAGCGACCTAAGCCCTTGATTGGCATAAAATTCCTTCGTGCCGTTAACACGGTTTATTTCAACGCTATTCAGCCCCCAAAAATTTCTTGTACGAAGTTCTATAAAGGCAGTGCCTTGATGGATAAAAAATGCAAAAATGACAATTATGGATAAAGATAGCGTCAGCAAGCTTTTTTTAAGAACATCTTCGCCAAAATTTTTCCCGCGCACAAAGCTTATACAGAATATAAAAAATGCAAAAGAATACAAAATAAAATTAAGCACAACATAATCTATATACACCTTAAAAATAAGCGGTATTAAAGCGTTTTGGAAGAGCATGCCTGCAATTACACCTAAAACAATCAAGCCCCAAAAGCTTTTATTTTTTGTTTTTTCAATTAACACTTCACCCCACAATAACCAGGAAAAAGCAAAGAGCGAAAAGAGCACTAAAATTGTATTTAAACAAGGGTTTTCCAAATAAGCAAAAACCCGCATGCGAAATATTACAACCATTAAAAGCGAAATCCAAACAGCAACAAGGGCATGGCGCCTCTGTGCCCAGGTTTCTTTTGTGTAAGCTAAATAAGCCCCTGCCCCGAAAGCCAAAAGCGCAAACGCCCACACAGCAGGAATTGGCGCTAAATTAAAAGTTAAGTGGTTTGTATAGCCTGCAAGAAGCGCACCCGTAAGAGCGCCAAGCCCCAACGGCTTTAAAATTTCTGCGTGCGTTTTGGGCAATTCTTCTTTTGTGCTTTCTTCTTCCGTGTCAAATAAAAGCGCTATATTCAAAAGCACCGCAGCCCCGTAGGCTAAATTGCAAAGCATGAGGCTTTGGGTTAAAGTGATTGATTTTTCATACATAAAAGGATATAAAATAAGGCATAACAAAACACCAAGCGCCGTAATTTGCGCTGCTTCTTTATCTTTTTTAATAGAAAAAATTATTGCAAAAAGCCCAAAAAGCGGCAAAAATGCATGCTTTAAAAAAAGTAAAATAAGTGTCAAAGAAGGAATTTTAAGCCATAAATCAAGCGGAGATATTAAAGGTTTAAGCGATAAAAAAACAAGTGCAAAAAACCCTACAACGGAAGCTATAAACGCAAGCGGCCTGAATTTTTTAAAAACAAGCGCTGCCGGATAAGCCGCCAATATTACAAATGATACAAGTAAAAGCTGAACGCTCCAAACGCTTGCACTTCCCATAAATTGAAAAGTCAAAACCTTGCCCGATATCAAAACAAACATCAAAGCCAAAAAGACGCTCAAAAAAAGTGCGGTCAAACGCAGTGTTTTAAAAATAACATTTCTATTCTCTTCCATAATGCCTCTCCTCTTGTGCACTATATAATTTTACCTAAAAAACTAATCTATTACAATTTCTTTTTCATGCGAATACACAACAAGCCCCGGGCAGCCTTTTAGGTGCTTTTTTAAGTACTTTTTCATTGTGTATATAACGGCAGCATGCGGCGCATCTTTCAGTGCCGAAAATTCCTTCACCTTTTTAGCGCAATGAATAATGGTGTCTTTATCAAGTTCTGCACTGTTTGAAGAATTTTTGCAAATTATATGGGCAGACGGGCAGTTTTTGGCATGGAACCAAAAATCGTTCGGTGCGGCAATTTTGCTTAAAATATACTGGTTTTGCTTCGCGCTTTTACCTGTATAAATTTCATGCCCCTTAAAAATCTCTTTTTCAAGAGTTGTCTTTTCAGATTTTTCGGATTTTTCAGGTTGTTTTAAATCGCGCCCTGCAAGCGTTTCTTCAATTTTTTCAAGTTCTTCGGGCGTTTGAACATTATTTATGTAAAATCTCAATTCTTCATAATAATTTTTAAGGTTTTGGGCCTCTTCTTTTCTTGTATTGTCAAAATCTTCGGAAATTTTCAATTTTTTATAAAGCTTAAAATATCTCTGGGCGTTATCGGCGGGAGTTAAAAGTTTATTCAAGGGAATTTTAACCCCCTGGGCGTTATATGAAGCATCGCCTTTTTTAATTTTATCAAGATTTTGCAAAATCAAATTGCCCATTTTTTTATATTCAAACATCAAATCAGCGTTATTTTTAATTGCTAAAATTTTATCCGAATTTTTAATTTTTTTTGATATTTCTTTTTTTAGTGTTTCGCGAAGCGTAACACACCTTTTTTCTTTATGTTTGCCGGTATAATAGCGCTTTATCAGGAAATTTAAATCCCCGCCTTCCCCGTAAATTTTTTGAAACAGCAAAGAATTCGGCGTTTTTCTTGCTTCTTGCATTTTTTCATACAAAGTGCCAGGGTCATTTCCCCAAAATTCGCATAGAATTTGCGCCATAGGCTTTGTAAAATAATAAAAATTTTCATTTATTGCCATCTCAATGTCTTGGGTTTGCGCAAGTATTTTTTTAAAATCATCGTATGAAACCATTTGAATGTCTTTTTTGCGCTTTTGCGCGGGC
Source organism: uncultured Gammaproteobacteria bacterium (assembly GCA_964651135.1). Taxonomy (GTDB): domain Bacteria; phylum Cyanobacteriota; class Vampirovibrionia; order Gastranaerophilales; family Gastranaerophilaceae; genus CAYYBA01. Next base: position 22,524 of record CAZYYK010000014.1, read on the forward strand.
GGATAAACGTATAAAAGC
>CAZYYK010000015.1:0-20196 GCA_964651135.1 uncultured Gammaproteobacteria bacterium
ACACGGAAATTTCTCAAGCATACGCAAGGGCGCAGGTGGATAATTCCACACCCGATACGTGGGATTGGGGAACAGTTGCCGATGGTATAAGTGCCGATAAGATTATGGATATTTTAGCTCCTTATTTAAAAATTACAAAAAGATGCGGGGTTTCAAGCGGATGTTTTGCAACCGATACTTATAAATCTTTAAACAAGAATGTAAACTGGTGGCGTCCGGAAGGAGGAAGTTATGCTTCAGCCCAGCTTACAAACGGTCTGAATTTTTGGGTTTGGACAAGTGGCAGCGGTTGTACGACTAAATACGGCAATACAAAAGAGCTTAGTTCTGTATGCGGGGCTGTCGGGGTTGATTTAAACGGATACAAAAAGCCAAATCAGCTTGGGCGCGACACTTTTTATTTGTATCTTACAAAATATAATGTTTTGCCAATGGGAACAAAGCAAGATACTGTTTATAGTTTATCAGATCATTGTAGAATATTAAGCGAAAACCAAAATAACGGTTATGCCTGTGCTGCCTGGATTATTGCAAAAGATAATATGGATTATTTAAAGCATGATGTAAGCTGGTAGTGCCAAGCTAAATGCAGCTTTTAAGGCTTAATTCTTGTGCTTTTTTATAGCATTTCAGCGCAATATTTTCATACCCCGTTTCAATAAAACCCCAGGGCAGTGTATCGCCTGAAAAGGGCATTTGAACAGTTTCATCAAAATCGCCCAAAAGCCCTTTTTTATGAAACTCTCTCCACACGTGCTTAAACGCCCCTAAATTGCCGCCCTTTTTAACAACTTCAATAAAATAATCGCTCAAAGGCTTATCATAACGCGATAACAATGCCTGAATATCATCCCATGCAACGCTTGTGGGGCGCAGCTGCACGCCTAATTTGTGCATTTGTTTTTTTAAATAATTTATTTTATCTTCCAGATTTTTGGTGCCCTCGCGCCTTACGCTCTGAAAAGGCGTGTGGGCTTTGGGTGTAAAGGTTGCAAGGCTGTATGATATGTCAAAACCCTTGTTTTGCGCCTTTATTTTCTTTGTTAAATCAACAAGCGCTTCGATATCCTCTTTTATTTCGCCGAAATGTCCTATCATAATATATATTTTAAGCCCCTTAAGTCCGCCAACACGTGCAGTTTCAATGGTTTTCAAGATTTGAGCTTCTGTTAAATCTTTATTTATAATCTTCCTAAGCCTTTCTGAGCCTGCCTCAATTGCAATTGTTGCGGTTTTTTGCCCGCATTCAACCAGGGTTTTTATAACATTTCCGTTTGTCAAATCTGCCCTTAAAGATGAAAGCGTCAATTCCACAGGCTTTTGAGCATTTCTTTTCCTTATGTATTCCAAAATCCTTTCAAATTCGGGATGCCCCGCAACATAAGCCCCCAAAAGCGCTATTTTGTTGGTATGTTGAAGCCCAAAATTAATTGCTTCAATAATTTTATCAGCACCAACAAAACGCGGGCGTAAATTCAGCCAGGATGCAATACAAAAATTGCACATTTTCGGGCAGCCGCGTTCAATTTCAATAATAAAAGTTTTTTTAAAAAAACTTTTATCACTCAAAACGGGCATTGCAAAAGGTTCTTTGAGAATATCCGAATGCTTTTTAACCTTTTTAATTCCAAAAGCAGGCACCCAAACATATTTCAGTTTATTCAACTGTGCCAAAATTTCGCGCTTGGGCAAATCTTTAAATTTAACCAGTATCGCCATAACAGCCGCAAAACTTTCAATTGCATCCCCCACCATAACAAAATCATAAATTTCGCTGTAAGGCAGCGGATTTGCCGTTAAAACAGGGCCTCCGCCAAAAACAATAGGGTCATCTTCTTTTCTTTCATTTGATTTTACGGGAATTTTATACCTATTTAAAATATTTATAACAGCTAAAATATCGATTTCAAAAGAAGTTGAAAAACCTATTACATCAACATCTTTAGCAGGAATTTCCGTTAATTTTTTATCCGTGTAAATCCGCTCAACCCTTACATCTTCCATTAAATCAAGCATTTTAAAAATGGACATAAACCCTAAAGATGAGAGCGCAAAGCTTTCAATTGTGGGGTGCGCAAACCACACGTTAATTTTCGGCTGTTTTTTTATGGGCTGATATAAAAACTTTTCCATTTTATTGTTTTTCTTCTTTTCCGATTTCAATTATATCGGATTCTTGATTAATCGGCTTTATGTACAGTTCATCAACCAAAACGCAAACAACGCTTGCAATTGCAGGCCCTAAAATAACCCCCCAGAAATTTAAAAACTTTGCACCTATAAGCAGAGCCAAAATTATTGTTAAAGGGTGCATATCCATAAATTTGCCAAATACAATCGGGCGCAAAAGCTGATTTTGCAGGATTTGTGCTATCATATACACGGCAAATGTCAAAATTACGATAAGAAAGCCTTGCGGAGCTGCAACAAACAAGCCTATAACAACCGCAATTGTAGGGCCGATAACGGGTATAATATCAAACATGCAAGTTATAAACCCAAGCAAAACCGCATGTTTATTGCCTAAAAGTATAAGCCCCAGTGCCGTTACAACGCCCACAAACAGCATTGTTATAATTTGCGCCATTAAATATCCGCCCACGCGCGTTGTTATGGTTTCTAAAATAAGGTCTGCCTTTTCCTTGAATTTTGCGGGGAAAAGTGCTGTAAAGCCTTTTTTCATAACATTTTTGTCATAAGAAATATAAAAAACCATAATTGTAACGGCAATAATTGCCGTAAAAGCGTTCATAACCATTTTTGTAACACTTATTGATTTGCTCACAACGTCATTGGCAAAATCGCTTAAAACATCGGCACCAATGTTGTGCAGGTTTATTTTATTTAAAACAGAGTCAAGCGAAAAACCCATTATGCTGAAACTTAAAGGCTGCTTGAAATTTTCTAAAATATCGGGTAAATTCTGCAAAAACAATATGCCCTGTTTCACCGTAAAAATGCCCAGCGGCACAAAAACTGCAAGTGTGAAAAATAAAGTAACAAGAAGCACAATGCAAACCGCCAAAACCCTTGGCATGTATTTTGACATTTTATCAATAGGGGGCGCTAACGCCGCGCTTATAACAAAAGCCGCAAAACATATAAGGGCAATATCGGCAATTTTACCCAAAAACAAAAGAAATAAAATCGCCATAACAAAAAACACTATATTTTTTGTTGTAAAATATTTATTCACGTTATCGTGCATTTAATACCCCTTTCAGTGCACAAGCTTGTAATTACATCTGGTATCATGTTACAATTTTTATAAAGATTTTGCAAGGAGAAAAAATGAAAACAACACACAACCAAAACATTAAACCTGTGACAACGAAAATAAATCGGGCTGGTAATATCTCTATCGGCGGATGTGACCTTGTTGAATTGGCACAAAAATATAAAACTCCGCTCTATATAATGGATGAAGAAACATTAAGAGGAATGGCGCACCAGTATAAGGAAGCTTTTTCAAAATATAAAAACACAAAAATGATGTTCGCATCAAAGGCTTTAATGACAAGCGCTATTGCAAAAATTTTGCATGAGGAAGGTTTCGGGTTTGATGTTGTATCGGGCGGGGAGATTTATACGGTCAAAAATGCAGGTGTAAGCCTTGAAAATGCCACTTTTAACGGCAACAACAAAAGTGTTGACGAAATCAAGATGGCAATATCGGAAAAAATTGGCCGCATAAGCGTTGATAATTTTTATGAGCTTGAGATTTTAAATGAAATTCTCAAAAAACAAAATAAAACCCAGAAAATTTTATTAAGAATTACCCCCGGAATTGAATGCCACACGCATCAATACATCCAAACAGGGCATTTAGACAGCAAATTCGGCTTTGATTTGACTCAGGTGGATGAAGCCGTAAACCTTATTTTGAAAAAGTATAAAAACCTTGATTTGGTGGGGCTGCATGCGCATGTAGGGTCGCAAATTTTTGAAACAAAAGTATTTGAAGATGAAATTGAAGTTTTAATTAAGGAATTTAGAAGAATTAAGGATAAATTCAACATTGAACTAACAGAAATGAATATAGGCGGCGGCCTTGGCGTTACTTATGTTCAGGGCGATGCCCCGCCTTCAATTTATGAAACGGCGGATATTATTATAAATGCAATAGATAAAAACAGCGAAAAATACAAAGTTCAAAAGCCTGTTTTATGTATTGAACCCGGCAGAAGTATTGTCGCAACGGCAGGAGTGACGCTTTACACAGTAGGCAGCACAAAACAGGTGCCAAAAGGCAGAAAATACATAGCAATTGACGGCGGCATGGCGGATAACGCGCGCCCTTCAATGTATCAAGCCCAATATGCTGCGGATATTGCAAATTATAAAGAAAATTTAAGCAAAGAAAAAGTTACCGTGGCAGGAAAATTTTGCGAATCCGGCGATATTTTAATATATGATATTGAGCTTCCTGCGCCCAAAAGCGGTGATATACTTTGCGTTTACAACACAGGAGCTTACGGTTATTCAATGGCAAGCAATTATAATTCAGCCCCAAAACCTGCCATGGTACTTGTAAATAATTCACAATCTGCTATTATAATAAAGAGGGAAACCTACGAACAACTGGTTCAAAATGATGTAATTTGATATAAGCAAAAAGGATAAAAAGTGGATTTAGGCTCTTTTATAGCTTCAATAGTAAACCAATTGAAAATTTTTATACCTGAACTTCAGGCAACACAGGTGATTGTGGGCGTTGTTGAAATAGTGCTTTTGGGGCTTTTGCTTTCCTTTATTTACCATAAATATATAAAAGGCACATCCAGCGAAAGCCTTGTTAGGGGCGTATTTGTGCTGATTTTAATGTGGCTTTTTTCTGAAGTTCTTATATTGATGAAGCTCACCATTTTTGCAATGTTCTTAAAAGCGCTTGTCACAATTGTAATTTTCGGGCTTATAGTAATCTTCCAGCCCGAATTAAGGCGTTTTCTGGGCTATTTGGGGCAGGGAAACCTGTTTTCAAGGGTTTTTATGTGCAGCAGGACACCAAAAACCGATAAAAATGAAAAAATAAATGTAATCAGAGAACTTATTGAAACCATAAAATACTTGTCTAAGAATAGAATCGGGGCATTAATTGTTTTGCAGAAAGACAAATACTGCCAAATGCCGTATGAAGTGGGCACGGAAATAAAAGCCGATATCTCACAGGAACTTTTGCTCACCATTTTTTACCCTTCAACTCCGCTGCATGACGGCGCTGTTGTGATTGTAGATAGTAAAATAATATCGGCAGGCGTTTTGCTGCCGTTAACAGAAGATCCCAAACTTAGCTGGCGCTACGGAACACGCCACAGAGCGGCTTTGGGCGTAAGTGAAACTTCAAACTGCGCCTGCATTGTTGTGAGCGAAGAAACGGGCGATGTTTCAATTGCAATTGCGGGAGAACTGAAAAAGTATGAAGATTTAGGGCAATTAAAACCGATTTTGGAAAGAATTATGCTTGAAAACGAGGAAGATAGCGAAAACAAAAAGACTTTGCTGTTTAAGCTTGATAAAAAAGAAGACGACACAACCAAGGTTTCATAAATTTTATTTAAGCCCTTTAATAAATTCAGGTATTTTATAGGCTTCAGGCGTTCCTACAACAATTTCCCAATTGGGAAGCGCTTTTTGCAAATCTTCTTTTAAATCGCCCAAAAGACCGGGTATAATAAGCCTTTTCACCTTTATCTTATTCAAAATTTTATTTGCGGCAACAATTTTGGATGCAATTTCTGCCGTAATTTTTTCCGCAGACCATGCCGTTAAAACGCTCATGCCCTCCGACGGCGTTATCACAAGGTAAGAGCCGCATTTAAGCGCTGATAGTTCATTTGCAACGGCAAAATAACTTAGCGCAAAATTTGTGGTTAAAAACACATAGGCATTTTCATCGGGATTGTTAAATTCATACACCTTAGATTCAACCTGCAAGGGCTTTTCGGGGTCTGTAAAAATATTCTGCCTCAATGTTATAAGCGTGGTCAAAAGAGCTTCATTAAAATTATCAAAAATCAATAAATTTGCATATTTGCACACACACGCACAAGCCTGGGCACAAAGAACGGCAGGGTTTTTTTCGCAAAGGCGCACAAAAACGGGTTCAGAGAATTTTTCATCCCTGTCCACCACCGCTTTTTTCCTTATATAGGTTAGGTTTTCAACCATTTTTGGAATTTTATCAACATGCACCCGGTGCAAATTTTTAATATCATCTTCTGTGATAACGGCAAAACCGTGTTTGCACAAAATGGCCGCCGTGTTTTCATCAAATTCTTCCAGAAAAACCCCGTCCGGCCTATATTTTACACCCACACTTTCAATTTCAAAATCCAAAATGCGCTTTAATTTGTCCTTATCGCGGGCATTTAAGGAAACAAAAAACGCACAGGGGTTAACAAAAGTTTTTTGGTGGCGATACATCAAGGTTTCACCGCCAATTTTCACCCCACCCAAAATAACTTCCTTTTGCTGGATTTTTTTTGCCTCCTTTATTTTTTCAATCAATTCTTCAGGTGCCAGGGGGCATTTTACAATGCTAATAGTGCCTTTTGACAATTTCATTGCAAACATCATGCAGGTTGTGCAGCCGCACTTTTTGCAATTGGCTTCTTTTAAGCGCTTGGCTGCGGGCAAAAATTTAAAAATTGTCATTGTATCCAATTTCATAAAAACGCCTCCCTAAGCGCCAAAACGCTTTCAGGATGCCACAAAACAACAATATCAGCACCCGCACATGCCAAAGCCGTTGCACTTGCAATTTCCCAGCAAGCGCTTCTTGTTTTTAAATCCCCCCAGGAAGGGGCAAAATCAGTGCTTTTTGCTTCTTTTGCCTTAAAGCTTTCTTCACCCGCAAAAACAATAACGGGCATATCAAGCGCCTTATCGCCTTCGTGCGCCGCTATTTTAATGCGCTCAACTATGCTGTAACCGTAATCCAGCCCGTAACCCACAGCGCCCATATCAGGGTCAATAAGTATATTTTGGGGCAAAAGCCCCTCTTCCATTGATAAAATATTAAGTTCTTTTGTAAGGTTTATGTCAATCGGCGTGCGCAAAACCAAAAAATGCCCCATGGTTTTTTGAACAATTTTTTGATAGTTAGTGTCCTGCGCGCAGGCTATAATGGATTTTTTCTTGATTAAAGGCGCAAGAGCGCATAAAAGTTCTTCATCCAGCTGTTTTTGCCCGCAGCCCCTTATAATTAAAGGCATTTTTGCAATTTTTACAATCTGCGCCGCTGTTTTTTTAGCATTTTCAATCTCATCAGAATCTTCAATGTTAAAATAAACGCTCAAAAATTCTGCCCCAACATTTAATGCTTTTTTTTGCGCATGCTCAAACCACTTTATCGGGTCTGAAATCACATCTTTGCCCCAGTATTCCTTCAAAATATCGGGAAAATTTTCCCGTATTTTAAACAAAATTTCAAGTGCTGCAACAGGCTTTCGGACTTCTAAAACATCCTTCTTATGCTCAAGTTTTACCCCAAGTATATCAAGTGTTTCAGGCATTTCGTTGTGCTTTCACTCTTTCCATAACTTCGCTGAATTCTGTTTCATCTAAAGTTTCGTGTTCCAAAAGTTCGCGTGCCAAAGTTTCAAGCATATCGCGGTTTTCTATTAAAAGCTTTTTGGCGCGCGCGTATTGTTCATCAACTATGTGTTTAATTTCTTTGTCAATTTCATAAGCAATTGCTTCGGAATAATCCTTTTGATGCCCGAAATCACGCCCCATGAACACATGTTCTTGCGATTTGCCGTAAGCCAAATTGCCCATTTTTTCAGACATGCCCCACTGGGTTACCATTTTTTTGGCAATGCCCGTAACGTTTTCCAAATCCTGAGAAGCGCCCGTGCCTATTTTTTCAGGTCCGTAAACAATTTCTTCCGCAGCCCTTCCGCCCAAAGACATTGCAATTCTTGCCAAAAGCTTTTCGCGGCTGACATGCAATTTTTCGTCCTTGGGTCTTGTCCATGTAAGCCCCAAAGCCCACCCGCGCGGGATTATTGACACTTTGTGAAGTTCGTTTGCTTCGGGCAAAAGCTTGTCTATCAAGGCATGCCCCACTTCATGATAGGATGTTATTTCCTTGTCTTCATCGGTCATAACCTTGCTTTTCTTCTCTATACCCGCAATTACCCTATCTATTGAATTGTCAACGTCCTGCATTGAAATTTTATCTTTATTCTGGCGCGCCGCCAAAAGTGCAGCTTCGTTCAAAAGGCTCTTTAAATCTGCCCCTGTAAAGCCGGGCGTGCGTTTTGCAAGCACTTTTAGGTCAACGTCTTTGTCAAGTTCTTTATTTTGAGAATGAACCCTAAGGATTTCTTCACGCCCTTTAACGTCCGGAACGCTTATATATATTTGCCTGTCAAACCTGCCGGGTCTTAAAAGCGCGTTATCCAAGATATCCGGACGGTTGGTTGCCGCAAGCACAATAACGTTAACATTTTCATCAAATCCGTCCATCTCAACAAGAAGCTGGTTTAGGGTCTGTTCGCGTTCGTCATGCCCGCCGCCAAGCCCTGCGCCGCGCTGACGCCCCACAGCGTCGATTTCATCTATAAAAATAATGCATGGCTGGTGCTTTTTTGCCTGTTCAAACAAATCTCTTACCCTGCTTGCGCCTACACCCACAAACATTTCAACAAAATCTGAGCCCGAGATTGAGAAAAACGCCACGCCTGCTTCGCCCGCAACGGCTTTTGCCATAAGGGTTTTACCCGTACCCGGGGCACCCACCAGCAAAACGCCTTTTGTAATTTTTGCGCCGATTTTCAGATATTTATCGCCGTTTTTCAAAAAATCAACTATCTCTTCAAGTTCCTGCTTCTCTTCATCAATGCCGGCAACGTCTTTAAATGTTATTTTAACTTTGCTGTCCATCATAAGTTTGGCCTTGCTTTTGCCGAAATTCATAGCGCTTCCGCCGCCTTGCTGAAGCCCTTTAAAAATTAAAATAATAAAACCGAGTATTAAAATTATGCTTAAAATCGATACAATCCAGCCAAAATCTTGCAGGCGCACCAGATTAATTTCAACATTATTTTCTTCAAGCATATTGTACAACCTGGGGTCGTTATCGGGAATTTGAACTGTGTATTGAAGCGTTGCAGGGGTGCTTCCCGTCAAATCGCCCATTATTGGCTTTACATTGGGATTTGGCACCGGTTTAACAGCTTTGTTTTTCGGAATAGCAGTTAAGCCTGAATTTTTTATTATAACGGATTCAATTTCGCCCGCCTGAACCTTATTCAAAAACTGCGAATAAGGAATGTCCAGCGTTTTAGTATTCCCGCCGCTCAACGTTACTATTAAAAATAACGTAAGAAATATTCCGATTATTATATATACCCCGAAACTTTGATGTTTATTCATGTCTTCTCCTACATATAAATAATTTTTTGTTACATACTATTGCCATTATACCAAAAGAATATTAAAATGTTAATTGTAACATGGAATTTGTGAAAAGATTATGACGAAAGCTTATTTGTCGTTAGGTTCAAATAAAGGGGATAGAGTATCCAACATCCAGCAGGCAGCGTGCCTGTTAAACCTCGACGGCAATATCGAAATTAAAAGCACTTCAACTTTTTATGAATCAGAACCCTGGGGCGATGTTGCAAAAAATTGGTTTGTAAACGCCGCAGTTGAGCTTGAAACAAGCCTTTCACCGCAAGATTTGCTTGAAACATGCCAGAATATTGAAAAAAGAATGGGCAGAGACCGTTCTAACGAAATAAAATGGGGCGATAGGGTTATTGATATTGACATTTTATTTTACGACAATTTAATTGTAAATGAGGAACATCTTAAAATTCCCCATAATTTAATGCATTTAAGATCTTTTGTTTTGGTGCCTCTGCTTGAAATTGCAGGCGATTACACACATCCTGTTTTAGGAAAAACCATTGACGAAATTCATCAGGATATGGAAAACCCCACAAGCGTGTTCTTATACGGCACGGTAAGGGGCACAAAACCTTATGAAGACTAAAATTGCCGTTATCGGCGGCGGTTGTGCAGGTGTTTTTTGCGCGCTGCAACTGCTTTTGGGCAAAAAAGATATTCACATTACTATTTTTGAAAAAGATTTAATTCTAAAGACAATTTTACCCACGGGCGGCGGCAGGTGCAATTTAACCTATGAAGAATTTGATAATATAAGTTTGGCAAAAAATTATCCGCGCGGAGAAAAATTTTTGTACTCAATTTTTGCAAGGTATGGAGTGGCCCAAACCCTTGAATATTTTAAGAAAATAGGTATTAAAACGTATACACAGCCCGATAAAAGGGTTTTTCCGCTCTCGAACAGCTCAAAGGACGTAAGACAAAAGCTTTTAGACGAATTAAAAAAATACAAGAACCTCACAGTTGTAAAAAAAGAAATAAAAACCGCCAAAGAGCTTGAAGAATATGATAAAATTGTAATTGCAACAGGCTCGAAAGGCGGTTATAAGCTCTCCTGCGCTTTTGGGCACACCATAACGCCTTTAAAACCTGCACTTTGCGGCTACATAACAAAACAAAAATACCCGTCAGGCGTTGTTTTAAATGTTGGTGATGAGCCTCTTTTATTTACGCACCAGGGCATTAGCGGCCCTTTTGTGTATAAACACTCTTCCATAAACGCTTTTGCGCCATTCCCGCGCCAGCTAAGCGTGCCGCTTCTTGATATTGCGCTTTTAGAGGCTGAAATCAAAAAATCGCCCAAAAAAGCTTTCGGAAATATTGTGGGCGAATTTATTCCAAAATCTTTGGCAAAATGTGTGGTGAAAAATTTTGACACTTCTGCGGGTCAAATCAAAAAAGAAGAAATCCAAAATTTAAAAACTTTGACTTTTGATATTTTATCGCTTGACAATAAAGGCGAAATTGTTACAGCCGGGGGCGTTTTGCTTGATGAGATCGACAATTTTTGCCGCTCTAAAATAAACGACAGACTCTTTTTTTGCGGCGAAATCCTTGATATAGACGGCTTTTGCGGCGGGTTTAATTTGCAGGCGTGTTGGTCGTGCGGCAAAATTGCGGCGGATGGGCTTTTATCAACTCTTTAAATTCGCGCTTTGCCTTGATATATAAGGAATTAAGCTCATCTTCAACTTTTTTTCTGTAAAATTCGACATCATCTTCACTGACGTCAGACGGCACATAAATCGGCTCTCCGTAAAGGTTTACCGTTTTAATCCAAAGCATGGGGAAGCGAAATTCATCCCAGGTTTTAAATTTCAAAAACCCGAAATCCGGACTGTACCAAGCCATTGGCACAATCGGCACTCCTGCTATGCGGGCAATTTCAATAATGCCTTTTTTAACTATTCTTTTGGGGCCCGTAGGCCCGTCTATTGTAATTGCGCCGTATTCGCCGTTTTTAAGCCTGTCTATAAGTTCTAAAGAAGCCCTCATGCCGCCTCTGGTTTTTGAACCGCGAACAGTTTTAATGCCGAGCAATTCGGTGGCATAAGCTACAATATTGCCGTCAGAAGAGCGTGAAACCATAACGTTTGTCTTTTCTCTGTCAACAATACTGTAAAGCCCGCACTGGTGGGCATGCCAGAGGGCGAAAATACAGGGTTTTTTAGGATAATTGATATTTGCTGCTCTGTAAAAATAGCTTTGAATTTTAAAAAGAATGCCGACCAGCGTTTTTAAAATTAAAACAGACATGTAATCTTGAAAATCGTGTATGTGGTTTTTTAGTGTTGTCATTTTTCCTCTCTCAAATCACTCGCATGCTTATGCGCCGCAAGGCCTTCCGCATCAGCCAAAATTGAAGCTGTTTTGCATAAAATTTTTGCATAATCTTTATCTATATTTTGATAAGTTTGGATTTTAAGAAAATCAAAAACGCTTAAACCGCCGTGATAGCGCGCCACACGGTTGGTTGGCAAAATATGATTTGTGCCCGAACAGTAATCGCCAAAAACTTCGGCACAGTGTGCGCCTATAAATAAAGAGCCGTAATTTTTAAACTTTTGCGCCTCGTTTTGCGCGCCTTCAAACATTAATTCCAAATGTTCGGGCGCTCTTGCATCGGAAATTTCGACTGCTTCTTCCAATGAATTTACAACAACGGCCATGGAATTTTTAAAAGCAAATTCGGCAACCTCAGCCTCAGGTAGCTTTTTAAGCTGTGCTAACGCCTCTTTTTGAACCAGTGCGGGCAAATTTTCACTTAAAGAAACAAGGTAAGCCCTTGCGTTTTTATCATGTTCGCACTGTGCAAGCATATCTGCCGCAACGGTTTTAGGGTTTGCACTGTCATCTGCCACAATTAATACTTCAGAAGGCCCTGCCAAAAAATCAATTCCGCATTCGCCAAAAACGTATTTTTTGGCGTAAGTAACATATTTATTGCCCGGCCCCACTATTTTATCAACTTTTTTAATGCTCGCAGTGCCGTAGGCAAAAGCGCTTATAGCTTGCGCTCCGCCCAATTTATAAATTTTCGATGCACCCGATAAATGTGCTGCAACAATGGTTTGGGGCGCAATTTTAGGCGATGTTACAAAAATTTCTTCTACTCCCGCAACAAGTGCGGGTATGCAGCCCATAATTGCGGAAGACAAAAGGGGGTAATTTCCGCCCGGAACATAGCACAAAACGCGCTTGACGGGAATTATTCTGTGCCCCAGAACTGAATTCGGATAATTTTCAATTGTCATATTTAAATTTTGAATACAGCTTAACTGCCCCTTGGCAAATTCGGAAACATTATTAATTGCGCACCTAAGCGCTTCTAAAACATTTTTATCTATTGAATTTAAGGCTTGTTGTATTTCATCTTCAGATACCAAAAAATCGTCGGCAGATGTGAAATTGCCGTCATTAAATTTTTTGGAATATTCAATTAAAGCGCAATCGCCGCGCGATTTTACGTCTAAAATGATTTTTTCAACTGACGGAATGGATTCAAAATCAATTTTGGCAAAAAAACCGCTGTCCGCTTTTTGTAAAATTTTCATAGGTTATTTTGTCCTTGCAGATAGGCCGTTCACAACATCTGCGGGTGTTACATTGTGTTTTGCCATAAATACAAAAACATGGTAGAACAAATCCGCGCATTCCCACGCAAGGTCCTGGTCACCTTCTGTAAAGCAGACTGTTTCGTAGGCTTCTTCCATAATTTTTCTTTTTAATTTAAACTCGTCGTTAAAAAGTTTTGTTGTATAAGAATTTTTGGGCAATTTTTCGCGCCTGTCCATAATTAAGTCAAAAAGTTCGCCGAAAGTGAATTCCTTATCCTCAAAACAGCTGAATCTGCCAAGGTGGCATGCGTTGCCTTTTTGTTTAACTTTATACAAAAGCGAGTCGCAATCGCAGTCAAACTTAGCGTTTACAAGCTCTTGCGTGTTTCCGGATGTTTCGCCTTTTGTCCAAAGTTCTTTCCGTGTGCGGCTAAAATATGTTGCCTGCCCGCTTTTTAAAGATTTTTCAATAGATTCTTTATTCGAATATGCAAGCATTAAAACCTGTTTTGAATCAATATCTTGAACAATTGTGGGAATTAAACCCTTTGAAAAATTAATGCAGGAGCAAAAAACTTCTTCCAGACTGATTTTGCCCGTGTAAATTGACATGCCCAGTTGGGCGGATATCCCCATGCTGTTTAATTCAACAACCTCTTTTACTGTGCTGATGCCGCCTGATGCCACAATGGGTTTATTTGTAATTTTTCTGATTCTTTTAAACGCTTCAATGTCTGTTCCCTGAAGCATGCCTTCTTTTTCAACAATAGTGTACAAAAAGCCGGAGCAAAGGTTGTCAAAACGCCTTACATAGCTTTCTGTCGAAAAATCGGTTGTGGTTTTCCAGCCTTCAATTGTAATTTTCCCGTCTTTTGAATCAATTGCCACAATAACCTTGTCCGGAGGCAGTTTCGACAAGAAATTTTCATCCGCCGCTGTTCCTATAATTATTTTCTTTGCCCCCAAAGCTAACATCCTGTGGGCTTTTTCTATGGTTCTGATGCCGCCGCCAACTCTGCAAGAGGCAATTTTACAGATTTGGGCAATTAATTCTTCGTTATTCCCCATACCCATAGCGCAATCAAGGTCCACCACCGCCAATTCGCCAAAACGCCCGTAATATTTAGCAAGTTCTAAGACATCTTCACGTTCGATAACTTTTTCCTTGCCCTGTCTCAATTGAACAGCTTTGCCGCCCATTAAATCTATGCTTGGAATAATCATATTTTTCTCCTTTATGTAAAATTATCAAATACTGCCCAGTTGAATTCTTTATTAACATTATTACACGGTTTGAAGTTTTTTAAACCCTCAAATTTTTCTTCCAAATTCTCTTTTTTTGTGCAGTCTGCCCAGTCAATTTGAAATTCTTTTGCAAGCGTTTGCACCTTTTCATTATACACCAAAGGAAGTATTTTGACACCAAATTTCAGCCCCAAAAGGCAGGCATGGTAGCGCATTGCAATTAAATATTCAAGGTTTGAAAAGTCTGATACTGTTTTGTCAATTGAAGAATTCATAATAACATTGACATTTAAATCGTTATATTTGGCTTTTAATATTTTTACAAATCTTAAACAAATTTCTTCATCCATGCTGTTTTGAAAAGAAAAAACCGAAATTTGCCTGTCTGAGAAAAAATTCCCGACACAATCCGCCAAATCGTTTAAAAAACAAGGGTGCAGATTTTTAACTTTGCGCAATTGCACACCCACAATGCCGCGGGGGTTGTATTGCCCTATGGCAAGGGAATAAACAGGGTCGCACAAAAGTGTGGATTGAATTTTCCACCCGTTTAAAATCTGCTGGGAATCCTCATCGCGCACGGTTACAATATCACACATCTTCAACGCCGTTTTGGTTAAAAAATTTGCAAAAATGCCCTTTATAGGGCCTATTCCCTGGGCAAATATCACAACTTTTTTGCCCAAAATTTTTGCAAGAAAAATAACCCCCAAATAATATAAAAGGCTTTTGTTGCTTGTTCTGTTTTGCAGCAAGCTGCCGCCGCCCGAAAACAAAACATCCGTTTTTTGAATTGCCCCAATTATTTTTTTGGAATTAAATTGAACGGTTTTAATGTTATGTTCCTGCGCGATTTCTTTACTGTTGTTGCAAAGGGCTGTTATATCAGCATTTTGGGATTTTAAATAGTCAATAAGCAGAGAAAAAATTGCATCGTCTCCAAAATTTGAAAAACCTATATAACCCGATATTAAAACTTTCTTATTCATATTTTTCTTTGTAAAGCCGGTTGACTTCATCAAGGCTTGGAATGGAGCGTGCGGCGCCGATTTTTTGAATTTGCAGCGAACCCAGACAATCCGCATATTTCAGACAGGTGGTTAAATCGTAGCCTTGAAGCATAAAACTTAAAAAAGCCCCGTTAAAGGCGGCTTCAGCGCCTGTTGAATCAATTTTATTTGCGCTCAAATAAGGCAGAGTTATATAATTCCCGCCGCTGAATGCATAAAGTCCTTCTTTTTGCTTTATAACAACCGTTTTAATGCCTTTATCGGTTAATTTTTTAATAATATTGTCGCAGGTTTCAAGATTAAAAAGTGCGGGTATGTCATCCTGCGCATTTAAAAATATTATGTCAATATAGGGCGCAACATCTTCAAAGGCTTCCTGCGCTTCATTTTCAGACCAGACATTTTTTGAAAAATTAATATCGTACGCCACCAGAATATCGTTTTTAACCGCAAGTTCAAAAACTTCCCGTACAACTTCGCGGCAGGAAAGTGAGAGCGACTGCACCAAACCCGTAGCATAAACAAGCTTTGCGCTTTTGATGTAATCAAAATCAATATCTTCAATGCTCAGTTGGCTTGCGGCGGTTTTGCGCCTGTAAAAAACGCTCTGCTCGCCGTTATCGTCCCTTCCCACAAAATAAATGCCGTTGGGGCCGTTTGCAAGCTTAATTTGGGAAATGTCCAAACCCTCAGACTGCCAGGCATCAAGCAGATATTCGCCAAAAATATCATTGCCCACTTTTGTGATATAGCCCACCTTTGCGCCCATTTTTAATGCGGCAATTGCGCTTATAAGCGTATCGCCGCCGTAAGACCTTTTGAAGTTTTCACTCACGGCTAAAGAAGATTCGCAAGACATCTCTATAAGGCTTTCGCCTATTGTAATTATATCTTTATTATCAAACATCTCACAAATTTTAGCATGTATATAAAATTAGGTCAAATTTAAAACAAAAATATGGTGGCGCAAATAAGAAGCATGCCCAAAACCACGCCTGTAATGGAATAATGCCCGCTGTCATATTCTTTTGAAAGCGGCAAAAGTGTGTCAAAAGAAATGTATGTCATAATGCCCGCAACAACTGCAAACATAATGCCTATGGCAATTTCCGGGAAAAGCAGTTTAATGATAAAAAAGCCTAAAATACCGCCCGCGGGCTCTGCAAGCCCGGCTAAAAGAGTGTACCAAAAAACTTTGCGCTTGCTGCCCGTTGCCTGATAAACAGGAAGCGCTATTGCAATGCCTTCGGGGATATTATGAATTGCAATAGCAAGAACAATGGTTAAGCCCAGGGCTAAGTCTACGGACGATGCGAAAAACGTTGCCAGGCCTTCAGGCAGGTTGTGAATTGCAACGGCAAGAGCCGTCACAAGCCCTGTACGCTTAAGTTTCACCCATTCTTCTCTTGTTTTGACCAGGCAAACATCGCCTTCACACTTTTCAACAACTTCAACTCTGGTGTCATCGCTTATAAAATGTTCTTCGTCCTTAATATGGTCAGGCACAAAACGGTCAATTAAAACGGCCACAAGCAGGCCGACAGCAAAACTTGCAAGCACAATCCAGCCGTGGTTTACGCCAAAATATCCTTTAATATATTCGCGCGATTGCGGCAAAAGCTCTGCCAAAGATATAAAAATCATAACGCCCGCAGAAAACCCGAGCCCCACGGACAAAGTTTTCATGCTGTGTTTTTTGATAAAAAACGTAACAGCGCCGCCTATAACTGTTGAAAGCCCGGCAAGAGTAGATAAAATTAAAGGTAAGATGTATTCGTTCATAAAACAATTTTAGCACGAAAATTTGTTTTAAAACCAGATTTCATAAATTGCATTCAAATAAAGCAAAAGGCTTATGCCCATAGCCGTCACGGACGCTAAAAACACAGCGCCTGCGCCCATATCTTTAGCCAATTTTGCCAGTTTTGCCCATTTATTCTTATAATAAGCATCCATTATAAATTCAATAATAGAGTTAAAAAGTTCACAAATTAAAACAAGCACGTTTACCAAAATTACTATACACATTGAAATTATATCTAAGGCCAAAAGCAGACCTATTAAGACTGCAAAAAAGCCTATTATTAAATGCTTTCTGAAATTTCGCTGCGATTTAAAAGCCAGGCGCAGCCCGTTTAGCGCATATTTAGCACTTCTTAAAAAAGTTTTAGAACCGAATTTTGTCATTTTACAAATCTCTCCACCATTTTATTTTGAACCCCTATAATAAAATTATAGTCCATTTTGTTTTTATGGTCAAAACCTAAAAGATGCAAAATCCCATGGGTTATTAAAGTAACAATTTCGGCCTCAATGCCGTTTTTGGCCTGCCTTAGTGCCGCAGGGTAAGAAATTATAATTTCGCCAAGGTTGATTTTGCCGTCAAAAATAAAAGGGTTGTCATCATCTGCAAAAAGCGCGAATGTTATAACATCCGTGGGTTTGTTTTTGCCGCGGTATCGGGCGTTTATTTTTTTAATTTCATCATCATCGCAAAAAACAAGGTCAAAACTTAAAGTTTTAAAATTGTGTTTAAAAACAGGCGAAAATTTGATTTCTTCCAGGGTTAAAATGCAGTCAAAAAGATTTTTGACAAGAGCTTTTTTTCTGAAAGAAAATTCGGGGCATTTATTTAAAATCGAAATTTCAAGGTTGTTTTTCATCGCTTTTTCCGTTTTCGGGATTTTTCTTCTGGAGTTTTTTTTCAATCTTATCGTCTTGAACTTCCGCTATTCGGATTTTGCTTTTGTCTTCAAATTCGTTTAAAATATTTTCTTGATATTTAACTCTGTCATGCTGCATTCCGCGCAAAATTCTGTTAAACGTAACCGCAATAAGTTTAATATCGCGCAAGGTGAGGGGCGAATCGCTTAATTGGCCGTCGTTTAGCCTTTCTGTAATAATTCTGCTTATCATAGCTTCAATTTCTTCCTGCGACGGATTTTTCAAAGACCTCACAGCGCTTTCAACCGCGTCTGCAAGCATTAATATGGCGGCTTCCTTTGTGTTGGGCTTTGGCCCGGGGTAGCGGAACTGTTCCTGGGTCACGTTTTCGCTGCCTTCCTGCTGAAGCGCCTGATTGTAAAAATGCCCTGCAAGCCCTTCGCCGTGGTGCTGCTGGATGAAATTAATAATGCTTTGCGGCAGGCCGTTTTCTTTTGCCATTTCAACACCGTCTTTTGTGTGAGAGGTTATAACCATTTTGCTTAACCTTGGATTAAGCTTGGAGTGCGGGTTTTCAATGCCAAAGTAAGACTGGTTTTCAATAAAAAAGTAAGGGCGCTTCAATTTGCCGATATCATGATAAAATGCCCCCACGCGTGCCAAAATGGGGTTTGCGCCGATGGCTTCCGCCGCCGCCTCACACAGGTTTGCAACCATCAAAGAATGGTGATATGTGCCGGGTGCTTTTTGCTGAAGCATTGATAAAAGCTTTTGATTGTGGTCTGAAAGCTCAATTAGCCCGTAAGGGGTTACTGTTCTGGAAAGTTTTTCTATAATGGGCAAAACGCCCAAAGCCACAATGCTTGAGAAAAACGAGCATAAAATTATATAAAGCATGGGCACAAGCATATCGCCCGTTAATTCCCATTCAAATAAATAAACCAAAAAGTTTGTGCAAATTGCCATAAAAGCAATATCCATGCCGCATTTTATTAAATCAAACCTTTTTGAATAGCTTATTTTGGAAATGCTGTAAGCCGCCATTGTGGTTGTAAAAACAAGAGAAAAAATTGTCTGCTGATCAAAACTAAGCACAACGGAAAAAAGCAAAAGGAGCAAAATTGTTGAAAGACAGGCAAGGACGGGGGATGTAAAAATAGCCAAAATTATGGTATAGGCAGGCAAAAGCAGATAATAAAGCGCCAGAACGTCATAATGCGAAATTACGACCGTTAAAATTGCTGTAATTGTAAGCAAACTTGCCTGAATTAGCATGTATCGGAAATTGAAAAAGGTTTTTTCATATTTTCTTATATAAACGGTTAAAAAGGTCAAAGTAAGCGCCACAAGCGCGAGTATGCCAAAAACTGCACCCTTGTTTAATTCAAAAGCAGTGTAGCCCGCTTTTTTAAGCGCTTCTTTTTTAAACTGCGTCACGGGTTCGCCCACTTTTACAATGGTTTCGCCCCGCTTAAACGTTACAGTATAAGGTTTTACGGAGTTTTTGGCATTTGTGCGGGCAACTTCCGTGGCATGTTCATCCACAACAAGGTTTGGCACAATTACCTGCTCCAAAAGCCCTGAAATTACTTTTATCTGCCCTTTGGGCACTGTTTTCAGGAAATTGTTCTTTAAAAGCGCATCTATATCTTTTTTTTGAAAATCAGCCTCGGAAACACCCACCTGCAAAATGCTGTCCAAAATCAAATTTGTTCTTTCATAAAGCTTGTTAAGAGTTGATTCCTCCGCACTTAAAAGGAAATATATAGCCGCTTTTCTTTTGTCGGTATCCGCTATATCAAGCAAATCGTCAAGTTCCGCGAATTTAGCATCGCGGGTTTTGTTTTCTGCTTTAATTTTTGTAATTTTATTAAAAAGCGATTTTAAATTGTCTTTAACATATTTATCTTCAACCGGAGTTAAAATGGGGCGGATTTTATTTGCAAGCTCCTGTTTTAAAAACTCGGTCTTTTTTGTATCCACCACTTCAATTGTTGTTCTTGCAACGATATCTTTTTTGCTTATTCCGTTTTCTATAATATTTTGAAAACAGTAACTTGCAGCTAATGCCGCCGTTATTAAAACAGCCGTAAGTACAAAAACCAAAGCCGCAAGAACCTTGGATGATTGGAACAAGTCATGTATAAAAACAGACAAACTTAATTTTTTCATTTTGTATCCTCTGCTTTTCTTTCCGCCAGGAATATTTTACCATACAAACCGTATTTGTTATATAATAGTTGCATGAAAATACTCAAATTAGCCTATATAGTATTTTTTGTTGTTTTTATCGAGCAAGCCTG
>CAZYYK010000016.1:0-4342 GCA_964651135.1 uncultured Gammaproteobacteria bacterium
GGCGAGCTTGCGAGCCTTACAAGGCTGGGTCCTCGGAGAGGGTTTCAGGATCTAAAACATTGCAACAGATGCTGAAACCAGTTCAGCATGACAAAACGTTAGGTTTTACTTTAGCAGAAGTTCTTATCACATTAGCAATTATCGGAGTTGTTGCAGCACTCACAATCCCCACGGTTGTTCGCAATTATCAAAAAGCCCAAACCGTTACACAGCTTAAAAAAACATACTCCGCGCTTGCAAACACCACAAACCTTGCAATAGCAGAACATGGGCCTATCCAAGACTGGGAAGTGGGCAATCGAACCAGAGATTTTTCAAATGCTTTTTTAAAAACCTATTTAGCCCCCTACCTTAAAGTTGCAAAAATATGCGAAACGGAAAATGCGGGGGATTGCAGTTGTACTATTAACGGTTTAGACAAAAGTTCTTCAATAAAAAATTCTGCATGGACAAGATTTTATTTAAACGACGGCACTTTTATATGCCTTTTGACTTATAACTACGAAGATGAAGGCGAAATGCTAAAACAAGTTGATATTTATGTTGATATAAACGGTAAAAAAGCGCCCAATACCTGGGGAAAAGACGTATTTTCTTACGTTTATTATATTAACAGACCCGGCGCCCCTTCCAGAAACGGAAAATTTTTGCCGTTTGGCATGTACCTAACCAGGAGCGATTTGCTTCAAGAAGGGGAAAATGCTTGTAATAAAAACGGCTCGGGCTTTTTTTGTGGTGCGCTTATTATGCGCGACGGCTGGCAGATATCAGACGACTACCCTTGGTAATTTTTGTGCGAAAATAATGTTATGGAAAAAAGCAGCAAATTTTTAGCAATTTCAATCCCGACAGGCATTGGCCTTGAATTTGGCGGCTGGGCGGGCGATTTTGGCAGCATTGCGCGCGAATTTTCGCGGCATTTTAATCTGATTATAAACCCAAACGCCGTAAACGGCGGCATTCTAAGCGCAATTAATCAAAATATGTTATATACGGAAGGTTTTGCCTTTGATGAATTTTTATGCGGCCGCATTAACCTTGTGATGTCCCAAAAGCCTAATAAAATAGGCGTTATTTTGGATTGCGCGATACCTGAAAATATCTTAAATATACACATAAATACAATAAATGCCCTTAAAACCGTTTGCGGCATTGACATTCTGCCGCAAGAAATTACAAAAGAGCCTGCGGGTGTTGAATTTTCAATAAATAAAGAAACAAAAATCTCATCAGGCAGCGTGAAA
Source organism: uncultured Gammaproteobacteria bacterium (assembly GCA_964651135.1). Classification (GTDB taxonomy): domain Bacteria; phylum Cyanobacteriota; class Vampirovibrionia; order Gastranaerophilales; family Gastranaerophilaceae; genus CAYYBA01. The sequence continues at coordinate 1,245 of CAZYYK010000016.1, forward strand.
AACCCTGCCTCACTTTTGGATGCGGCAAAAAAGCTTGTTGCACAAGGGGCAAGCGCCATTGCTGTTGTTTGTTATTTTGAAGATTGCGAAAATGAAGATGACACTAATTACATAAACGCCAAAGGGGTTGACCCTATTGGCGGCGTTGAAGCTGTTATTTCGCATTTTTTGGTGAAAGAATTAAACCTGCCCTGCGCCCATTCGCCTGCATTTTGCGCGCTTGAAATAAGCGAAAAAATTGAAAACCCAAAAGTTGCAGCGGAATTAATTTCATCCACATATCTGCCCTGTGTTGTAAAAGGTCTGGAATTTGCCCCGCAATTTTCGCGCTGCGGCGGCATTTCAAACAAAGATATAGCGGGGCTTGTTGTGCCATTATCCGCTTTGGGTTCTGGCGCAGTTTTGGGGGCACATAAAAATAATATTCCTATATATGCCGTTGAAAATCAATCTCAGTTAAATGTAGGTTGCAAAGAACTCAAATTAAGCGGTATTATGCAGTTTGAAAGTTATAAACAGTGCCTTGAATATTTGAAAGGGGAATATTATGGATAAAAAAAGTGCTTTTAGCCTGACTGAAGTGTTACTTGTAATTGGCATTATGTCTATTGTAATAGTTCTTTTGATGATGTCTTTTAAGCCCCAAAGAGTGAAAGATTTGCCCTTTGTTTATTCCACTTATAAAAATGTTGTGCAGGCGAACAAAGATCTTGTTTATTTGAATGAAAAGGCCGGAAACTTTGGCCTGGCTTACCCTGGCCAGAACGATTACTGCATTCAATTTGCAGACAGTGTATCCACGATGGGCGAAATTAACTGCACCCCTGCGGCTGACCCTAATTTTAAATTCAGTAACGGCGTTTCTTTTTCAGGCTTTGCGGGCGATTGGTCAACCCTGAACAATACAAAAGGCGCCTCTGTTCATTATCGCGACATTGATTTTGATGTGAACGGCACAAAAGGCAAAAATAAAACGGGCGAAGACAAATTCAAACTAAGAATTTATCGCTTTAACGGTATGGCAGCCCCCATTGATAATATGACAAGCACCGCTATATATAAATTCAAAGTGCTGAGTTTCCCGAAAAAAGGCGGAAACTTTATTACAAAAACCATAAGCGGCAAAGACACCAACACGTTTACATTTAACGAGGCAGCGTGCATAACCGGACTTGCAAATGAAATATTCACCACTTTGCCGTCAGGCTGTGCCGCACTAAGAGATACAGACCCAAATTACGGCTGCCCTTCTTATCTGAATTGCAGAATAGATTTAGTCATGCCGCAGGGTGGTGTGACCTCTATTTTATAAGCAATTTGGTCTTTATAAAAGTTAATAATATTATTTTTTCAAAGTAAGGTGGTATAGCCTTAGGGCAAGCATTTCAAGGGTTTTTTAAGTTTATTTAAGAAATGTGTATGTAAAATTTTGTGTCTTAACAAAATCGTTCAAAAATATGATGAAATAAGAATTCTACAAGTGTAAAATGTAAAGTAGTTAAAGAAGATATTGCCCAAACCATATGTTTTGTTTTATCATATATTTATAGATAAACCAGTAATACGAGTTTTAGAAAAGCACCAAATACGGGGGAAAATTGTTAGAAAACGGTTACATACAAATTTACACAGGTGATGGTAAAGGAAAAACAACAGCATCGCTTGGTTTAGCATTAAGGGCTTTAGGCCATGGGTGGAAAGTTTTAATTATACAATTCACCAAAGGTGATGAAGGCACAACGTACGGCGAAATTGCGTCTTCGCGCAGGTTTTCCGACAATCTTGAAGTTAAACAGTTTGGGCTTGACCGTGTCGTTTACAGTCACAATTTAAATATTGACGATTACAAAGAATCAAAAAAAGGCTGGGAATATGCCAAACAAGCCATTCAAAGCGGAGAATACGGGTTAATTATTTTAGATGAAATTAATATTTGTATTGATTTGGGATTGTTAAAAGTAAGCGAAGTTAAAAATGCGCTTATAAATAAGCCGAAAAATTTAGAAATTGTTTTAACGGGAAGGCGCGCGCACCAAGAGCTTGTAGCGCTCGCACACCTTGTAACGGAAATGCAGCCTGTTAAGCACTACTTTAATGTTGGTGTTATGGCAAGGCGCGGAATTGAGTATTAGCTTTATTTTAAAAAAGATTATAATGGGGAAACGGGGGTTTTGTTAAACTCCCTTTTTTTTCGTATTTTTTAATACAAAAAACCCTTTACTGCTCCGTTTAACAGGGGCAATAAAGGGAATCAAGTTGTTTTTTGTTTATACCAGTTTTAAAACTTCTATTAATTTTTCAACTTTTTCTGAGCGCTGCATTCCATTGTTGTAAAGTAAAATTGTTTGCTTATCGCCGCTTCTTGCTGTAACCGTTACAATGTTTGGCCTTTCTGCTGCCATCAAATTATACACCAGGGAAACAGAAATACCGTTTCTGAACATTACATTAATTTCTTTTGTGGTATCAACGCCTTTATACTTCAAAGTGCTGTCTGCAAAAGCATTGCCGTCTTTGATTTGTTGAAGGGTATATCCTATAACTGTATCTGCGGCCTTGTTTGATTTTTCAAGGCGCTCAAAGCTTGAATTTTCTACCATTGTGTCAAATTCCGGATCGCGGGAGAGCAGCTTGTCCATAAACCCCTGTTTACGGCATTTTCCATAGCCGGGCAAATCTAAATGTGTTACTTCATAATCTGTAACAGGTTTCGCAAATGATTCAAGCATTTCGCCTGCTTTTGCTTTGCTGTTGCCCTTAACATCGCCCTTAAAAGGCAAAGCGCCCATGTTTGCTTTTGATGCTGCTGAATAAATTGTGATTTTTGATACGTTCATAACTTTCTCCCTTGTTGTTAATGTTTATTTAAAACATGGGAAAATTTTTTTTTGCACAGATATTTTTTACCAGGGATAATCGTCTTTCATCTCCCACCCCTCGCGTGCAAGCTTTGCCGCGCAGCAATCTCCGCTGCCTGTTTTGGAACAGTTGCTGTTTACACTACCCATACTGCCGCTATGACAATTCGGTAAAATGCCTCTATCGGTTCTGGTAAAACGAAATAAATCCTTACCCATCCGATTAGGCTCTTTTGAACC
>CAZYYK010000016.1:4352-19299 GCA_964651135.1 uncultured Gammaproteobacteria bacterium
TCCGCTTATTGCAAAAATTACAAAAAGCACACCGTCCGGCGTTAAAAATGTTGTTCTTGCATTTGTTGAAACAACCGCCGGGCTCATATCTTCACCTTTGGCGTTTTTCCATGGTTGAACACTTTTATAACCGCAATCAGAATAGCTTTTGCACACTTTTGCAACTTTTAGATAAGGCCTCCAGTATTGGTCAAAATATTGTGCTGTTCCAATGTCAGATGCCGCATCCCACGTTTGATACATGCCATTTTCCGCCTGCGACATATTATATGCCTGATTTATCATAGAGTATGCTTTTTTAAGTTTTGAAATTGTCTGCGTTTTTTGGTAATTTTTCACAACGCTCGGTATGGTAAGGGCTGCCACAACGCCTATTATTGCAAGCGTTATAAGCACTTCTGCAAGGGTAAAGCCTTTTCTTCCCATATTTATTTCTCCAATTTCGTATATTTATTATACATTTATAAGTTATTTTTGTCAATTAAGTAACTTACAAATATATTAATTTGTAAGTAGAAAAATATTAGAATTAATACAGTTATAGGATAGGTAAAAATGAATAAAAAGAAATTGTTGGGCGAAAGGCTTAGAGAAATAAGAAAAAAATTTGGTTACACCCAGGAAAAAATGGCTGAAATTATTGGGGTTGAACCTCAATCTATAAGCAAGATTGAAAGCGGCAAAAATTTCCCGCTTCTTTCAAACCTTGAAAAAATTGCGGACAATTTTGATTTGAATTTAAAAGACTTTTTTGATTTTGAACATAAAGTTTCACCCGATGTTGCCAAAAAAGAAATTTTAAGGATTTTTGGCAGCCTTTCAAAGGAAAATCAAGAAAAACTTTTGCGCATTGCAAAGATTTTGGAACTTTAAAAAACCGATTCCAAAAATGAAATCGGTTTTTGCGTTTTTAAATTGAATTTAATTTATATGTTGCATCCGCAGTAAAGTTCGGATTTTTTAGCGCCCTTAAAAGCCTTTAGCCCCAAATATTGGGCAGCGCTTCCCAGTTCCTGTTCAATTCTTATCAACTGATTGTATTTTGCAATTCTGTCTGAACGGCTTGCAGAGCCTGTTTTAATTTGCCCGGAATTTGTTGCAACGGCAAGGTCTGCAATAAATGTATCTTCTGTTTCGCCCGAGCGGTGGGAGATAACCGTGCTGTAACCTGCATTTTGCGCCATATTAATGGTATCAAGGGTTTCAGACAACGTGCCTATTTGATTAACCTTAATCAAAATTGAATTGCCGATGCCTTTTTCAATACCTTTTGATAAAAGCTTAACATTGGTTACAAACAAATCATCGCCAACCAATTGGCACTTGCTTTCCAGCCTTTCGGTCAGCATTTTCCAGCCTTCCCAATCCTCTTCGGCCATACCGTCTTCAATTGAAATAATAGGGTATTTGTTAGCCCAGCTTTCCAAGAAATCAACCATTTCTTCTCTTGAAAGGGTTTTGCCTTCGCCCGCCAAAACGTATTTGCCGTCTTTGTAAAATTCGCTTGATGCAACATCCAGGCAGATTTTAATCTGGTCGGTCGTGTATCCTGCTTTTTTTATGGCTTCCAATATAACTTCAATGCCTTCTTCGTTAGAGCCAAGGTTCGGCGCAAAGCCGCCTTCATCGCCAACGGATGTTGCCATGCCTTTGTCTTTTAAAACTTTTTTCAAGTTATGGAAAACTTCTGCGCCCATTCTGATTGCTTCTTGAAAATCCACTGCACAAACAGGCGCTATCATAAATTCTTGAAAATCAATGTTGTTATCGGCATGTGCGCCGCCGTTTATGATGTTCATCATAGGTGTGGGCAGCGTGTTTGCGTTAATGCCGCCCAAATAGCGGTAAAGGGGCATTTCATAAGCTAAAGAAGCTGCTTTTGCAACCGCTAAAGATACGCCCAACATTGCGTTTGCGCCCAATTTTGATTTATTTTCCGTTCCGTCCAATTCAAGCAATATTCTGTCTATTTCTCTTTGGTCGGCAGCGTTTTCGCCTATTAATTCGGGTGCAATTTTGGAATTTACATTATCAACTGCCTGTAAAACGCCTTTGCCCATATACATTGAATTGTCGCCGTCTCTTAATTCAAGAGCTTCGTTAATGCCTGTTGAAGCGCCCGAAGGAACTGCCGCGCGTCCCATAACGCCTGATGACAATAAAACATCAACCTCAACGGTCGGGTTTCCCCTTGAATCAAGAATTTGTCTTGCTTTGATATCTTCAATAAAAGTGCCCATATTTCTCTCCTTTTTTTAAAATGTGCTTGCGCTTATTATCTCACTAATATTTTATTTTTGCAATCTTGCAAATTCCCATACATTTTGCTATAATAATTAAGAAAAATGAGGAGAGAAACCATGAAAAAAGCCTTTACTACGGCAGAAATGCTTATCACTTTAGGGGTCTTAGGTGTGATTATTGCAATTTTAATACCTTCTTTAATAAGCACCACGCCTGATAAAAATTTGGCTAAATTCAGAAAGGCTTATAACACAATACAAAAAACGGTATCGCAGCTTACAAACACAGGGACGATTTACCCTAACGGGAATTTTAACTATTTTCCGCCAAGCGTTACAACTTCAGCGGATAAAACGTCTTATTTTTGCAAACAGTTTGCAGACCAGCTGACAATATCGGGCAGCGTTGATTGTGCCGCAGCAACTGCTGCAACAACATCAACCATAACTTATGTTAATGCGGCTTCTTTGACCACAATGGATACTTACTGTACAAAAAGAACAAGCAGTAATTATGCTTTTAAAACATCTGATAATATTGTTTGGTGGGGTGTGAACAACGATTTTTCAACAAGCGTTAAAACAGGTGGCATTGAAACAAGCTATGTAATTTTATGTTTTGACGTTGATAATGCAGATAGCGCCGTTGCGCCTTTTAGCTTTGGCATAAGGGCGGACGGCAAAGTGCTTCCCGGTGCAAGAGCACAAGAGTGGCTGGAAAAAGAGAAAGCAAGGTAATGAAAGAATTAGCGCAAGTAGGAATTTTTGGAGGTTCGGGGTTTTATAATTTTGTATCAGGTATTGAAGAGTACGAAATTGAAACGCCGTACGGTGCAACAAGCGATAAAATCATGCTCGCAGAAATTGAAGGCAAAAAAGTTGCCTTTATGCCGCGTCATGGGCGCAATCATCATATAACGCCGAATAAAATTAATTACAGGGCAAATGTTTGGGCAATGAAAGAAATAGGCTGCAAGCGTGTGATTTCACCCTGTGCGGCGGGAAGTTTGCAAAAGCATGTTAAGCCGGGCGATATTGTTTTTTGTGATCAATTTTTTGATAAAACATCGGGGCGCAAAGATTCGTTTTTTGATGAAGATGATGTTATACACGTAAGCGCTGCGGATATTTACTGCCCGCAATTTAGAGAAGTTGCAATAAAAAGCGCGCAAAATTTGGGGCTTAGTTTTCATAAAAAAGGCACTGTTGTTGTCATACCGGGGCCCAGGTTTTCTTCCAAAGCAGAGAGCGAATTTTATACAAAACAGGGCTGGGAAGTTATTAATATGACGCAATATCCTGAAGCATATTTGGTTAAAGAAATGGATATGTGCCCTTTGAACATAACTTTGGTGACCGATTACGATGCAGGGCTTGTGGCAGGCTGCGCGCCTGTAAGCCACGGGGATGTTTTAAAGGTTTTCCAATCAAATCTTGAAAATTTGCGCAGGCTTTTATTTGAAATTATTAAAAATTTGCCCGATACGCAGGAGTGCGGGTGTTTTGATACAATTAAGAATTCGAGGTTTTAATGACTTTTAGGCTTATTGATACGTTATTCAATTTTATATTTTTGGTTTTGATAGTTTATGTGTTTTTGAGCTGGATTCCAAGCATAAATTGGTACAAGCAGCCATTTGAATTTATTAAAAAGTTTGCGGATTTCTTTTTTGCGCCTTTCAGAAAAATAATTCCGCCAATTGGCATGATAGATATTTCGCCGATTGTGTGCTTTTTGTTTCTGAGTTTTTTGCGCTGGGCAATTCTTACGGTTGTGCTGAGACTTGGAATTTGAAGTTAAAAATTAGGGTTTTCTTTTAATGCTTTAAAAAGCTGCCAAATTTCATCGCTTTTATCTTCTTCTAAAAGTTTTTGAAATTCTTTTTGCGGCAAAACTCTTAGAACTTTTAACATCAATTTTAAAGAATAAATATTCATTTTGTTTTTAGATATAATTTTGCGCAAAAGCTCCAGCCATTCAATATCTAGTTCTGAATAAAGCCTTTTTCTGCTGTTTTTTTGGCGCGTTGGGGTTATTAATTTTTCTTCATCGTAAGTGCGCAGCCTGTCAGGGCTTATCCCCAAAATTTCCGCCACCTGCACTACGCTGTAAAATGGTTTGTTTTTATCTAATAGCATACAATTCTCCTTTTTCTATATTAAGATATTTTAAAGATTAAATAAATTGAGTAAGAAATAATTTTTTTAAAAAATGTTGACCAAGGCAAATTAATTAGGTATAATAATAACTAATTAGGAGAGAAGAAAATGAACAAAAGAGGCTTCACCCTTGCCGAAGTTCTTATAACCCTTGCAATAATAGGCGTTGTGGCGGCGCTTTCAATTCCTGCGGTTGTGAAAAATTACAAGGAAACACAAACTGTTACACAGCTTAGAAAAAATTACTCAATTTTATCTCAGGCATACAATTTGGCGCTGGCAGAAAACGGCGACCCCACAGGCTGGGATTTAAAGGGGCTTGGCAACCCGGAAGGCGCACTTAATTTTTTAGATAAAATGAGACCTTATCTAAAAATTATTAAAGAATGCAAAACAAATAAAGACGGTTGTTTGGCAAGCGGGTATTATAAAGATTTAAACGGGAAAGATGCCTCTACTTTTAACCCTGGTTATCAAGCGCTTATAAGGCTTGCAGACGGCACGGGGGTTGTACTTCAGGTGTGGGATGTAACTTGCGCTGATTTTAGAGCTTGCGCATTTATAACCGTTGATTTAAACGGCGATAAAAAACCGAACCAATTAGGAATTGACACTTTTACTTTTCTTGCAAAAAAGAACAAGCTTGTGCCGCAGGGAATTGGAGGCGATACATATGATTTTGAAAACTGGTGTAATTTAGCAAAGTCTTCCGTACCAGGTAATAATTACAATGGTGTTGGTTGTGCTGCATGGGTTGTAATAAACCAAAATATGGGCTATCTTAGCTGTAATGACCTTTCCTGGATTGGCAAAAGAAAGTGCAATTGATATTTTCTTGCAAGAATATTTTGGGCATGATATTATAAAGCATAGCTATGCGCCGCAAGCTCAGCCGCCAAAAAGTCTAGATATCGGCAGGTTCAAGGTGTGTGTAAAATGAAAACTGAATATTTCTTATTATGCGCCTGTAGCTCAGCCGGATAGAGCAACTGCCTTCTAAGCAGTAGGTCATGCGTTCGAATCGCATCAGGCGTATTTTGTTTCACAAAATAGCCTAAACTCTTCGAACGCTGTTGTTTCCAAAAACAACCTCCATTAAAACTTGCCCATTGGGGCAACTTTCAACGGAGTCCTTGTTCGAATCGCATCAGGCGTATTTTGTTTCACAAAATAGCCTAAACTCTTCGAACGCTGTTGTTTCCAAAAACAACCTCCATTAAAACTTGCCCATTGGGGCAACTTTCAACGGAGTCCTTGTTCGAATCGCATAACTTGCATTTTCTCATTTTGTTGTATAATCAGCAAGAAAGGTGGGTAAAAAATGGATAGTAATAAATTACATGAACTTTTAGGGCAAATTGAAACCAAATTAAAACAAGAATTTAAGCTGAATTTCCTCGAAATAAAGCCGGCAGATGACAATAGCGATAACCATATTAACCTGGACCTTAATAATTTTGAAGTCGAAAAAAAATTAAAAGCTAACGCACAACAGGTGGTAGAAAAAACAATACAGTTACTTGGTGCTGACGGGCTTGTTTACAAACTTTGGGACGGCAGCCCCGTGTGTTCCAGCGTAGGTGTGCCGATACCGAATGAAACCACCAAAAATACTTACAGGTTTGATAAATCTGAATCGGCTTAATGGGATTGGTTAAAATCTTTTTAACTGAAATTTGCAAAAAACATACTTTTGCTTGCGATTTTAATTATTTTTTGTTAACATTTTTGTAACTGGTTGTTATGGGAATAATTTGGAAGGCGGCTTACCATGAAAAAGATTTTTGTTTTGTTGTGTTTTGTTTTCACCCTGTCCGGGTGTGCTTGTTTTGCAACGGAAATTGACCTGACGCGTGACGGTAAAATGCAAAAGTATGTCAGCGAAATCGGCTTCAAAATTTTAAATGCTAACCGCATTGATAAAAGAATGGTTTTTTATTACAGTGATAAAAAAATAATGAACGCTTTTGCAATGACTTCAAACAGGTCAATATACCTGTTTCGGGGCATGTCAGCTTATTTAGAGGGCGAAGATGAATATGCGGCAGTTTTAAGCCATGAAATCTCACATAATGTGGATTCTTATGACGGAATTTTAAGGGGATATTTTTCTCCCCTATCTTATTTGTTGGCACCAAGAAAATATGAAGAAAAGGCAGATAAAAGAGCGGTTGATTATATGGTTCATGCCGGCTACAACCCCGTTGCTATAATAGTTATGATGAATAAAACTTTTTCGCAAACAAGATTTGAATGGTGCTACACCCACCCCATAAGTTCAAGAAGAATGATGTATGTTTACGAATATATCTACAAAAAATATCCGCAATATTTGGCTAATAATGCTTATCAAAATAATTTATACTATCAAAATTTTTTGCTGACTTCCCGCACAAGCAGGGAAAATTTTCAGGATAAAATGGAAAAAGCTGCCCAAAAAAACAAAAAAAATAAGATATGAAAAAATTTTTATTATTGATAATATTTTTGCAAATGCTTGCAACACCCGTGTTTGCAATTAAATTGAACAATGATGCTTTTGCCGAAGAAAAATCCGAAAACAAAAGCTCTGTAATTAAAAGTATTGTTGCAAAAATTAACGGTGAAGAAATTGTTTTAAACCCTTCAAAATCGGGAAGAGTGCCTGTTAAAATTTCTATTGTTGAACCCTTGACAACAAAACAAGAATTGCTGGAAGGCCAAGAGGTTAAATTCAAAGTTTTACATGATGTGCAGGCGGGCGGCCAGAAAATAATAAAAAAAGATTCCATAGTGAGTGCAACACTTGAAACAGTTTCGCCAAACAAGGCTTTTGGCGTTCCTGCCGATATTTTGATAGATAATTTCAATGTGAACAGTGTTGATAATAAAAGAATAAAGCTGGATGGCAATATCAACAAAATAGGCGCAAACAGGTCGTTGTGGGTTTACCCTGTGGGGTGTGTGGGTGTTCCTTTTTTCGGGGCGGGGCTTTTGCTTTTCCCGGTAAGGGGCGGGCATGCGAAATTGAAAACCACCGATGTCTTTGAATTTTATTACACGCCCAATTAGTTTTTAAAAGCGCCTTAAACAATAAAACAATAAATCATTTCCCTTGCACTTTTGTATTATTTTTGATATTAATTAATAATAAAAACCGCGATGGTTTTAAAGGAGATAAAAATTGGTAAAACATCCGCGCTATATAAGTATAGCCATAGATATTGCAGAAAAAATTGTCCAGAACGAATTTTATGAAGAGCAGAAAATAAAAGGGCGCTCCACCCTTGCAAGCGGCTACAATGTTTCGCCGGAAACCGTAAGAAAATCTCTTACATTGCTTGCGGAATTGGATGTTGTGCGCTCTCTTCCAAACAGCTGCGTTATTGTAAAATCAAGAAAAAACGCTGCTGATTTTTTAAGCAAATTTTCTTCTAAAGAAAATCTTCTTTCTATAAGGGAGAGCATAAGACAATTAATAGACAAAAGAAACATTATAAATCTTGAAATTGACAACAACATCGACTTAATATTGGAAAATTTTACCCAGCTGAAGAGCATTGATATTATTAAGCATTACGAATATGAAATCGGCAAAAATTCCCATCTTGTTAACAAAACCTTTCAAGAGTGCAAATTTTGGCAAAACACAGGTGCAACAATTATCGGTATCAAAAGAAGCAGCGATATTTTTGTTTCCGTGGGTCCGCTTTTTTCTTTTTTGCCCAGTGATACAATTATTTTTGTTGGCACGGAAGACGTTAAATCAAGGGTTAAAAACTATTGTGATTCAACAGAATAGGCCCTTTTATCTGCCGTAAAAAATTTTTTATTTACAAACCGCCAATCTATGTGTTATAATAAAATTGTCGGCATGGGATTTTTACAAATCCGTGCCAAACAATAAAATAACTTACAAAACATAGTGTGGTCTGCATTGCTTATGCAGCTTTAATTAAGGTAAGGGGGAATACCCACATGCTTAACAACTTATTGACCCGCGGCGGGCTTAGTAATATTGAAATTATTGTGAAAAAAATTTCGTCAAACAGGGATGTTGAATCTTGGTACGATTGGCAATGGCAGATAAAAAACGCCATAAGGGACATTGATACATTCGAAAAACTTTCAGGCATAAAATTTGATGTTGAAGAAAGAAAAAAAATTCAAGAAACGCTCGACAAGTTTCCGTTATCAATTACGCCTTACTATTTTTCACAAATTAATATGTGCGATTATAAAAATGACCCTATTTTCAAACAGGCTTTTCCAAGCCCCGAAGAATTAAATGTTACAAGCGCTGATATGGAAGATCCGCTTTGTGAAGACGAAGACAGCCCCGTTAAGGGCATTACGCACAGATACCCCGACAGAGTTCTTTTTCATATAAGTAACAGGTGCGCCATATATTGCAGGCACTGCACAAGAAAAAGAAAAGTGGGCGATGTTGAATCTATACCTACAAGAGATGAAATATTAAACGGTATTGAATATATTAAAAATACACCGTCGGTTAGGGATGTGCTATTATCAGGGGGCGACCCTTTTTTGCTTTGCGATGAGTTTTTGGATTGGATATTATCTGAAATTAAGGCTATTTCGCATGTTGAAGTGGTAAGAATAGGCACAAGAACACCCGTGGTTTTGCCGTACAGAATTACCGACAGCCTTGTAAATATTCTTAAAAAGCATTCTCCCATTTGGATTAACACCCATTTTAACCACCCGAAAGAACTTACATCAGATGCCATTAAAGCCTTAAATAAGCTTTCAGACGCGGGTATTCCCCTGGGTAACCAATCAGTTTTGCTTGCGGGTATTAATGATTGTGTTCATATAATGAAAAAATTGGTGAGAAAACTTGTTCAAAACCGTGTACGCCCTTATTATCTCTATCAGTGCGATTTAACAACAGGGCTTTCGCACTTCAGAACCCCTGTGAATAAAGGCATTGAAATTATTGAAGGTTTAAGGGGGCACACAAGCGGTTTTGCCGTTCCGACATTTGTTGTGGATGCGCCGGGCGGCGGGGGCAAAATTCCTGTTATGCCCAATTACGTAATTTCACGCTCTACCAACAAAATTGTACTTCGGAATTTTGAAGGTATAATATGTTCTTACCAGGAGCCCGACAAATATGAGCATAAATATTGCAACATGGACTGCGACAATTGCGAACTATGTTTAAAAATGGAACCTCAGGAAGAAATTGAAGCGGTGGGTATAAAAAAATTGTTGTATGATTCAAATGAAGTTATATCTTTAATTCCGGGCGATATGGAAAGAATGGAAAACAGAAACAATGCCAGACCTGCTTAAGAAAATAGGCAATTCGCTAATCCAGTATGGGAAACAAAACGACCGTATATATCTTATGAAGCTTGCAAAAGAAGATTTTCCGTGGATTTTGGCATATATGAATGACCTTGCGCTTAAACAAAATTTTTCAAAAATTTTTGCTAAAGTGCCCGAATCTTTAAAATTACCTTTTATTAAAGATGGATACGAACAAGAAGCAATTGTAAAAGGCTTTTTTGGGGGCAGGGAAAATTGTTTTTTTATGTCTAAATATTTTTCTGAAAAGAGAAAAATCGCACTAAATGCGGCAGAAGAAGATGAAACAACAAGGCTTTGCGTTAATAGATCAAATTCAGCGCCCGAAAGGAAGCTTGATAAAAAATATTGCATAAAACAACTTTCAAAACAGCACATTTGGCAAATAACAAATATTTACAAAAAAGTTTTTGAAACTTATCCTTTTGAGATTTTTGATGACAGCTACATTCAAAAAACCATGGGCGAAAACGTTGATTATTTTGGAGTTTTTGATGGCGATAAAATTATTGCAGTTTCTTCTTCTGAAATGGATTTTGAAAATAAAAATTGCGAAATGACCGATTTTGCAGCACTTCCCGAATGCAGGGGAAATGGTTTTTCATACTTTCTTTTAAAGGAAATGGAAAAATCAACCAGGGCAAAAGGCATTAAAACATTTTACACAATAGCAAGAAGCCAAAATGCCGCTATAAATATGGCATTTGCAAAGTGCGGTTACACTTTTGGCGGCAAACTTGTAAATAACACAAACATTTGCGGTAAAATAGAATCAATGAACATTTGGTTTAAATCCTCATAAAAATTCCTTGTCAAACTTTAAAAAATAATATATAATCTTAAGGTAGTTTTATGAGGTGAATTATGTTTGGAATGATATCTTTAGTTGCAGCAGCACTTCTAGTAATTTTGGTGTTTTTTGTTATTGTAACCTACAATGGTTTTATAGGCTTGAAAAATAACATAAAAGAAGCTTTTGCCACAATGGATGTGTATTTGAAAAGAAGGTGGGACTTAGTTCCCAACCTTATTGAAACGGTTAAAGGCTATGCGGAGCACGAAAAAGGCACTTTAGAAGAAATTGTTAATTTAAGAAATTCTTCTTACGATAAAATGCAGATGGATGAAAAATTAAATGCCAATAAAGAACTGACGTTAGGGCTTTCAAAGCTGTTTGCGCTTGCAGAAAATTATCCTGATTTAAAAGCAAGCCAAAACTTTTTGGATTTAAGCTCCCAGTTAGGGCAAATTGAAACTGATATTGCAAGCTCGCGTAAATATTACAACGCGGTTGTAAGGGAATACAACACAAAAGCTGAAACAATTCCAAGCAACATTGTAGCGCTTTTGTTCGGCTTTAGAACACAAGATATGTTTGAAATTGAAGAATCACAAAGAGAAAACGTACAGGTTAAGTTTTAAGTGAAAAAGTTTCTATTTTTAATATTTTTTGTTTTGTTCGGGCTATGCCCCGCATTTGCTTACGATTACACCATAGACGCTTATGATGTTAATATGTCGGTCAGCGAAAACAGAACGTTTGATATAACAGAAAAAATCACAGCCTTTTTCAACGTTCCGAAGCACGGCATATACAGGACTATTCCTTTGCATGAAACAATGATAAGAGCAGACGGCACACGAAATGCTTACAGCGCCAATATAGAGGATATTTCCGTAAACGAACAGTTTAAAAAAAGCATTACCATGGGCAAATATTTAATGATTAAAATAGGAAGCCCCGACGCAACACTTAGCGGCAAAAAAGAATACGTCATAAAATATAAATATTTTATGGGCAATGACCCCCTTAAAGATAAGGACGAATTTTATTTTAATATTATAGGGGATTCCTGGGATACGCAAATTAAAAATGTCACCTTTGCAATTAAACTGCCCAAAGACTTTGATGCTTCAAAAGTCGGTTTTTCGGCAGGTGTACACGGCAGCGGTGCAACAGATAAGTTGGTGTACGAAATAAAAAACAACACTATTTTGGGTATGTATAACGGTGTTTTAGCGCCCAAAGAAGCCTTAACAATCAGAATTGAATTGCCTGAAGGCTATTTTATAAATAAAACTGCTTTTGATTTCACAGCGCTTTTGTTCCTGGCGCCTTTAATTTTTCTTATAATTTCTTATTTTATGTGGTTTCACTACGGCAGAGATGCAAAAGCCTTTGAAGTTTTGGATTTTTACCCTCCGGATAATATTAATCCGGTTGAAATGTCTTATATATATTATCAAAATATCACACCGAAGGACGTTTCAACACTGCTTATCTACCTTGCAAGCAAGGGGTATATCGGAATAGAAGAAACACAACATGGCAACAAAATTCTTGAAGTTTTTAATGTTAAAGATTACACAATAAAAAAAATAAAGCCTTACGATGGCAGCAATACGGCAGAAAACCTTTTTATGCAAACACTTTTTTCCCAAAGCGATACCGTGAAGCTTTCAGAAATTGCAAGCAATACAAATTTATATAAAATTGTTGATAAAATTAAAAAAAGCATTTGTAATTCCGACAACCTGTTTGAAAAAAGTTCAATGATGCAGCAAATTGCGATTGCGGTTTTTATGGTTATTTCTCTTCTATTGATTAATTTTGCATACGCTTTTAAAGTTGGTATGCCTGAAATGTCCACGTTTTTTTCACTCCCTGTTCTTATAATATATATTCTTATTGTTCATCCTGTTATTCGTTTTTTCTGTACGGGAAGTTTTAAGGCGGCTCGTTATAATATACTTGTTATCATTTTTTTCAGTATCTTTCTTGGCGCAGCGTTTTATAATTTAATGCCTTTGGATTTCACTTATCTTTCTTATTATCTTTTTGGCATTTTGTGTGTGGTTTTAATGAATATCGTATATTTCTATATGCCGAAATGGACGCAAGAAGGGCATCATCTGTATTGCAGAATTTTGGGCTTTAGGAAATACCTTCAAAAAGCTGAAATTCAAAGACTGCAAGCACTTGTTGATAAAGACCCTCAATATTTTTATAAAATTCTGCCTTTTGCCTATGTTTTAGGGTTATCTAAAAAGTGGATGAAAAAGTTTGAACACATTACATCCGAACCGCCTTCTTATTTTTATGGCGCTTACAACTACAAAAGTTTTACAAGCTCAATAACCAACATTGTAAATACCACAACAACTTCATGCGCACCGCCCTCTTCAAGAGGAGGTATCGGCTCAGGCGGCGGATGTTCCGGCGGAGGCGGCGGCGGAGGCGGCGGCGGAAGCTGGTAATCTTAAATTGTCGCCAACATTTTAAAAGAGCAGTTTTGCTAAATTCCCTCTAAATTTTGTGCAATTTCAATACCCGTTTTTGTTGCGGCAAGCCCGGCTTGGGATGTTTCTTTCAACTGAGGCGACATCAAAAGCCCTGCTTGATACACGGCATCCACCACTTCGTCAGGCGGTATAACAGATTGAATATCCGCCATGGCAAGTTCTGCCGCTGCAAGCGAATAAAATGCCAAAAATGAATTCCTTTTAACGCAGGGCACTTCAACAAGCCCTGCAATAGGGTCGCAAACAAGGCCCATAATATTTTTTAAGGCTAAAGCTGCGGCATGCACAATTTGCGAGTTTGAGCCGCCAAAAATTTCAACAACAGCACCTGCCGCCATAGCACTTGCAACGCCGCATTCCCCCTGGCAGCCCATAACAGCGCCCGATATTGCAACTTTGTTTGAAATAATTTTTCCTACAATACCCGCCGTTAAAAGCGCATTTATTTTTTCATCCTCACTCAGGCTTTTTTCTTCACCGAGCGCGATTATAACAGAAGGCACAATGCCGCATGAGCCCGCGGTGGGGCATGCTGCAATTTTGCCCATTCTGGCGTTTTCTTCTGCCGTTGCAAGGGAATATAAAAGGATTTTTTGTTCTGTTTTACTTAAAATAGATTTGCCGCGCGCGCAGTATTCTTTAAGCTTTTGAGTATTAAAACCGCACATTTTGCTTGCAGAAATTTCTTTTGATTCCATACCCCTTTCAACCGCTTCTTCCATTGCATTAAAATAACAGGCACACTGTTCGCGCACTTTTTGTTCTGATATTTCTTTCTCCTGCGCTTCATAAATTTGTGCAATTTCATAAAGTTTTTTATTTTCTTTATCAGCGCCCTCCAAGGCACTTTTAAATGTTTCAAGCTGTTTTATCATTTTATTGTGTCCAAACTTTTTATAAAATATATTTCATCAATTTTGTTTAATTCTTCAACGGTTTTATCATCAAGTTTTGAATCCAGATAAATTGCCATGCAGGCTTCTTCGCCTTTGCCTTTGCGCTCGCATGACATTGATGCTATGTTCACGTTTTTTTCCTGTATGATAACACTCACGCGATAAATCATCCCGGGTTTATCTTTGTAAATTAAAAGCAGGGTGGGGTAATTTCCGTTTATGTTAAATTTGTAACCGTTAATGCTTGTAATGGCTATATCGCCCGCGCCAAGCGAGCTTCCCGATATTTCCATCCTGTCTGAATTTTCTAAAATAATATCAACGCAATTCGGGTGGCGGGAAAAATCTTCCAGAAATTCAAAAGAGTATTCAATTCCTTCATTTGTGGCAAGTTCAAAAGCATTTTTTATGGCGGCATTATCCACCCCATACCCTAAAACGCCGCCTAAAAGGGCTTTTGGCGTTCCGTGCCCTTTGCCTGTTTTTGCAAAGGAATTGTAGAGCTTGAAGGTTATTTTTTTGGGCTTTTCCCCGAAAATCTTGCCCGCCAAATAGCCTATACGCACAGCCCCTGCTGTGTGAGAACTTGAAGGGCCTATAATAACAGGGCCTATAATATCAAATATGGTTTTGTTTTTTTGCACTTTTTCCTCAATTCAAATTATAGCAAAATATCTGCAAGAAGACAACTTTTACGGGCGCCTTTAGGGCGCAATTTTGTTTGCGCGGGTCTGCACGCCCTATTTCAATATTTTTATAAACCCAGGTCTTTATTGGTTTTTAGCATATCAACAAGAGCCAGAATTGTCCATAAGCCCTTTATAAATTTTTTCAGCTGTTTAGCGTCAAGCAAAGAATTTTTCAAGCCGTTTAACATAAAATAGTCATCTTGGCTAAAAACGGCAAAAAACACCTTATTTTCAAAAAAAGCAGCACCCACATTTGTTTTAAAATCTTGCCTTAGTTTTTTGAATGTTTCCGTAAAGTCTTTTGTTAATAAATATTTCGCCTCTCCCGCCTCACTTGAATAAA
>CAZYYK010000017.1:0-18888 GCA_964651135.1 uncultured Gammaproteobacteria bacterium
CTATATAACATTTTGGCATTCCGCCCAAATCAAACTGTGTTTTTTGAAAAGCCACACTTATTGTGTTGTATGCTTTTTTGAACTGCGCTTTAAGCTGCTGGTCCTGGATTTTTCGCACAACCGAAGGGATTGTAAGTGCCGCAACAACACCTATTATTGCTAAAGTAATTAATACTTCCGCAAGGGTAAAACCCCTCTTTTTCATATACTCTTTTTCCTATATTCAATATTATTTATACTATATATTAATTATGATAACATATTGTAGGGGCTGAATCAACCGAATTATCGAAAAAATTTGGGATGAAAGTGCGCCTTGGCACACTAAAAGAGGGCTTTCCCAAGAAAAACCGGCAGAATCGGCAAACTTAAGCTACACAACAATAAGCGCAATTGAGCGCAGCGAAAAGATAGTAAAAGCTTTTGAAATTCCCATCCACAAAATGTTCAACTTTAATTATTAATTGGAACGCTTTAAGATGTCTGTCATTGAGATTTCTTTTTTTGCTGCCGCGGGTTTTTTGGCCGCACTATAAGAAGGCGTTGAGCCGCTTCTAAACTGTGTCAAGCCTATCATAGAATCGTTTTTATTCTCAAAACCGAAAATACCTTTAAAAAAATGCAATATTCCGCTCATTTTTTTCTCCTATACATTATTATTTAACTATATTATACGCCAATTTTTAATTTGCTTGTCCTATATTCTGCCTATTTTTTTCTGAAAAAACTATCGATTGTGCTATATTTAATTTATATGAATAAGTATAATGAAAATCAAAATATTAGCAATACGGTGTACTCTTTGGCGGAAAAGGAATTTTCCCACAGTGAAATTTTTGACATCCTGAAAGGCAACAATGAGGATATAAAACCCACGGTACTTTTAGACCTAAAAGAGCTTAAAAACCAAGAAGAACTTGATTTGCTGATGTATCATCTTACAAACCACGACGGCAGAATACGGGAAGCTGCGGCATTCAAGCTTTTGGAATTAAAACCCGAATTTGCCATTGACCCCGAAATTTTAATTGCGGCACTTTTAGATGTTAACCCCAATGTTTGCAGGTATATTGTGGAATTTTTGGGATATTATAAGGGCGATATAAAAAAGAATATTATTCATAAAATAAAAAATATTTTGGATGAAATTGCCCAAAAATATTCAAAAACAGCGCCAAAATTTATGGGCAACAGGGAAAAATCCAGAAAAGACCATGCTTTTAACAAAAAAATATTTAATCTATACTGGTGCCTGGAAGCGCTTTGCAGTGTTCTTGGCGATAAAATCGACAATGATATCGAAGAAATTTTAAATGTCTGCACTAATTTTTGCGATTATACAATAAGGGAAAAAACCGCCCAAATTCTTGCAAAAGTTAAAAATCCGCCGCGGGAGCTTTTTAACAAACTTAAAGACGACGATAATTTTTATGTAAGAAGCAAGTTTACCAAGGATAATCATCCTTAATCTGCCAAGCGTCTTTCATTATTAAAGCTGCACATCTGTATCCTGCGCTGCCGCAGTTTTCAATTAATTGCTCGCGCGTGTGCGTATAAGCGTAAGGCAGGAATTTGCCGTTATGTTTGCCGTTAGAATAAGGGTAATGAATAAAATAAGTGAAGTAAAAAACATCTCTCCCCCAAACATTTGGCGGCTTTGTGCCGTTTACATCAACATAAATGTCCGCCTGTTTTTGTGTGTCGCCGTTTTCATTAATAAAATTTTGGCTGTTTACGGCTATAAGCGTGCCATCCGTTAATATAAACCTTATAATAACCGAACTCAAGCTCATTGTGCTTCCGTTAGGCGATTTCATGCCAAAGGCGCACTCTTTTTGGGTGTTAAATCCGCAGTCTTTTTGAACCTTTAAGTAAGGCATTAAGTAAGTTTTCGCAAAGTGTTCAGACCCTTTCATTGATGTGTCGGGAACAGCGTCATTGCTGTTGTGTACAATCCACCCTTCAACAGGTCCGTATTCCACTACTGAAAGGTTTGTGGTATTTGAAAGCGCGGAATAAACCTTTTTTAATTGCGTTACAGTTTGTGTTTTTTGATAATTGCGCACAACCGAAGGGATTGTTAATGCCGCCACAACGCCGATTATTGCTAATGTTATAAGAACTTCCGCTAATGTGAAACCGCTTTTTACCCTATAACGGGGAGAAAGCGCAACAAATGTAATAATCTCTTCCATTTTTTCTCCTTTGTTTATATTGTAGCCTCTTTTGCACATTTTCGCAATTTTTAAGCTTTAATTTTGCGGGTTTTAATAAAAACTTTACAAAATTTGTTAATTATAAAATTTGTGTTAAAATAAAAAAACAACTTAAACTAACTCTTTAAAGGAAGAAACAAACATGATATCAACAAACGATTTAAAGACGGGCTTAACAATTAAAATTGATAACGGGCTTTGGGCGGTAATTGAGTTTTTGCATGTAAAGCCGGGAAAAGGCTCTGCGTTTGTGCGTACCAAGCTTAAAAACGTTGAAACAGGGCAGGTGATTGAAAAAACCTTCAGAGCAGGCGAAAAGGTTGAGCGCGCAATCCTTGACAGGCGCGAAATGCAATATTTATATAAAGAAGGCAGTGACTACATTATGATGGACACTGAAACCTATGAACAGCTTGCGGTGTCAGAAGTTTCAATAGGGGGCGGGCTTAAATATTTAAAAGAAAATATGAACCTGCAAATTTTAATCCACGACGGCAAGGTTAAAGGCGTAGATTTGCCAAACCATGTGGAACTTACGGTTGTAGACACTGCCCCCAACGAAAAAGGCAACACTTCAAGTTCGGGCACAAAACCCGCAGCTTTAGAAGGCGGCGCGGTTGTGAACGTGCCTTTCTTTATTGTTAACGGCAATGTAATAAGGGTTGATACAAGAACAAACGAGTATTTAGACAGGGTATAGGATAATAAACAATGAATTTTGATAATTTGGAATATTTAAAAAAGCTATCAAAGCTTTTAAACGACAATTCTTTAAGCGAAATAAGCATAAAAGAAGGTGAAAAATCCGTTACAATCAAAAAAGAAGTAACGCAGGTGCCGGCACCGGTGCTTGCAGCACCTCAAGCTTCAGCTGCTAAAGAAGAAAAGGCACAAACTTGCGAACCGTGCAAAAGAACGCCCATAATATCACCTATGGTAGGTTCTTTTTACGCAGCACCCGCACCGGGCGAAAAGCCTTTTGTAAGGGTGGGCGATACTGTTGCGGCAGGGCAGGTTGTGTGTATTGTTGAAGCTATGAAACTTATGAATGAAATAGAAGCGGAAGTTAGCGGAAAAATAATTGAAATTTGCGTTGAAGACGGCCAAAGCGTTGAATACGGGCAAGTTTTAATGTATGTAGAGTAGTAAAATTATGATAAAGAAAATTCTAATCGCAAACAGGGGCGAAATTGCAGTCAGAATAATACGTGCATGCAAAGAGTTACAAATTCAGACAGTTGCGGTGTATTCACAGGCAGACAGTGAAAGTTTGCATGTATCTTACGCGGATGAAGCCTACTGCATAGGGCCTAATGAAAGTTCAAAAAGCTATTTAAGCATTCCCGCAATAATTTCGGTTGCGCTAACATCGGGTGCAGACGCCATTCACCCCGGTTACGGTTTTATGTCCGAACGTGCGGATTTTGTTGAAATATGCGAAGCGCACAGCATTAAATTTATAGGCCCGAGTGCTCATTCCATGAAACTTTTGGGCGATAAAGCAACAGCAAGACGCATTATGCACGAAAACAAAGTGCCGACAACACCGGGCATCGGCATTGTTAAAGACGTTAAAGAAATTAAAGATTTTGCTAAAAAAGCGGGCTACCCTGTTATTATTAAAGCAACGGCGGGCGGCGGCGGAAAGGGCATGAGAATAGTAAATAAAGAAGATGAAGTTGCAGATGCTTTTAATTTGTGCCAGCTTGAAGCCCAAAAAGGCTTTGGAAACAAAGACGTTTATTGCGAAAAATATATTTTGAATCCGCGCCATGTGGAAGTGCAGGTTTTGGCTGATAGATACGGTAACGTTGTGCATTTGGGTGAAAGAGACTGTTCAATTCAAAGGCGGCATCAAAAACTTATAGAAGAAGCCCCAAGCCCGGGGGTTAACGAAAAACTGCGCAAAAAAATGGGGCAGGCGGCCGTGAATGCGGTTAAAGCAACAAATTATGAAAGTGCAGGCACTGTTGAATTTTTGCTGGACGGCGAAAATTACTATTTTATGGAAATGAACACCCGTATTCAGGTGGAACATTGCGTAACAGAAATGATTTCAGACATTGACATTGTAAAAGAGCAAATCAAAATTGCAATGGGCAAAAAACTTTCCTTCAAACAGGAAGATGTCAAACTCAGAGGCCATGCCATTGAATGCAGAATTAATGCGGAAAACCCCCAGAAAGGCTTTATGCCCTGCCCCGGCAAGATTGAAGGCTATGTTGCGCCCGGCGGCTTTGGCACACGGGTGGATTCTTTTGTTTATACAGGCTATAAAATTCCGCCCTATTACGATTCTTTGATAGGTAAATTAATCTGCTGGGGAAAAGACAGGGAAGATGCACGCAAAAGAATGCTAAGAGCCTTGAGCGAATACGTTATAACGGGCATTGAAACCACTATTCCTTTCCACAAAGAGGTTTTACACTCCGCACCTTTCATAAAGGGTGAAATTAACACAGATTTCATTGACAAACACCTTAATAAGGTTAAGAATAATGAACTTAAACATTGATTTTAATGAAGAAACGCTTAATGTCATTAAAGATGCTGCAAAAATAGCCGCTCAAAATAATACCAAAATTTATTTTGTGGGCGGTTTTGTACGTGATATTTTTCTGGGTTTTGAAATTAAAGATATAGATATCGTGTTTGAAGGCAATGCCATTGAATTTTGCCGCAAACTTGAAGAGGCAAATGAAGCATATAATGTAAAATCAACGCATCAGGACTTTAACACTTTAAAAATGAATTTGGCGGGCATTGACATTGATTTTGCATCCACACGCAAGGAAGAATACCCCAAAAGCGGCTGTTTGCCCTGCGTTACGGATGTAGGATGTTCAATTTCGTGTGATTTAAAAAGGCGCGATTTTACAATAAACGCAATAGCGCTTTCAATAAATGTGAACGAAAATGCCGAACTGCAATTTGAAATTTTAGACCCCTATTGCGGCATTGAAGATATAAAAGCAAAGAAATTAAGAGTTTTGCACGATAAAAGCTTTATTGACGACCCTACAAGAATTTTGAGGGCTCTTGATTTTGAACTAAGGTTTAAGGGTTTCCAATTAAGCCGTGAGGCTAAAAAATTAAGGGAACAATACCTAAAAGCGCCTGACAGAGAAGGTTTAAGCATAAGCAGGGTAGAGCTTACCTTAAAAAAACTTTTTTCAGACCCAAAACGCGCGCCTTTTGCATTTGAAAAAATTATTAAGGAAAAACTTTACAAAATTTACACTGATTCGACAATCGTAAAATCAGATTTAGGCAAAAAAATTGCAAAAAGCATTGAACTTATAAACCCTGAAAACCCTGAAGATGTTTATTTAATGGGCTTAAAAGACAATCATGTTAAACCAATGCTTGACAGTTATAAAATGGAAAATTTAACCACAAATTACGAAATTTACAAACGTTTCAAAACTTGCCCTCTGCCAAAATTTTGTTTATACTTAGCTGTAACACAAGACAAATCTGCTTTCAAATTTTACAGAGAATTAAAAGACGTTAAAACTTTAACCACGGGTGTTAACCTTTTAAAATGCGGCTATAAGGAAGGCAGCCAAATCGGCGAGATTTTAGAAAAATTATTGGAGGAGAAATTAAACAACGATAGTTTTAAAAATCAAACAGATGAAATGATATGGGTGAAAAATAATTTTTAAAAAATTTGAAATTATTTTATTTGTGTGTCATCTTTATATTATGGGAAGTTTTTAAAAACTTGGAGATTAAGAAATGCCATTGCTCAAAAATTATTTTGTAACAAAAAATGAAAGCGAAAAAGAAAATTACGCAAAAAGTATATCGTCCAAAATGTCCACACCTTATGTGCGCAAAAAATCTTTTGTTGAGCTTACGGGTCTTTTGTGCGCCGTTGAATATTTTAAATCCATTGATATTGAACTTGAAACAGCCAAAAGCCTTCATAAAATTTCTTCTGTTTTTGAAGAATTTTCAATTGCCGATGTCTATTACAACAACTGGCGCATAGATATTGTAACCTGCTTTAACACAACCCCCATACAAGTTCCCAAGTTTCATATGGATTACGATATTGCTGCGGATTATTACCTTGTTATCAAACTGGATTCCAACCTTAAAGATTACAGGGTTTTGGGCTTTATAAGGCCTGATGACCTTTTAACTTCTTCGCGCGATTATAAATATTATTATCCTGACAGCATTTTGCCCGCTGAAACTCTGGTTCAGGAAATTACCAGCCGCAGAGCGCCCCACAAAAGGGTTACAAGCAAGCATACGGATTGCGAAACCCTGTTTTTGCGCTTTATTGACAAAGAACTTTCAACAGGCTACAAAAAAACTTTTATAAAACACCTTTTGAGCTGCGAAACCTGCACCAAAAAATTTGCGGATTTTGAAAGGTTTAACAATTTGTCAAAGTGCGCCATGCATTTTCCCTACATTGTGAGGGCTTATTATAAAAGGATATTGGCATTCGGCGAAAATGCCTTTAAAAATTCAAAAATAAAGCTTGGTTTTTTAACCAAAATTCGCTTTGTGCAAAATTCAATAACCGCTTTGCAAAATTTTGTGCAAAGAATATTCTATGTTGAATCCGAAGAAGATATTAAAATTGCGCAAAACAGCAAAGACGCCATTGATTTAATCTTTAAAAACAAAAGAAAATTCGATATTAAACCCGCTTTTGGCAGAGAAATTCTGCAAAGGAAAAAAGTTACGGTTTTAATTTCAGTGGCGGCAATTGTAGTGTGTTTTATAGTTGCAGGCATTTTTAAAACGGCATTTACACCAAGTGTGCAGGAAAAACCGCCGCTTTTAGAACAACCCGCCCAAAGTTACAGCTATGATGAAGCCCCGGTGCCTTCTTCCAACCCGGTATCTTATGAAGAAAGCACCAATATTTCGCCTTTTGACGATATGATGGCTAAACCCATTTCAAGCGGCAATTTTGACGCGGAAGTTATGGCAAGCGTGAGTAAAATTTCCTGGGAAGTACCCAAATCTGTTGCAGGCAAAGCGCAATATACAAGGTTTTTGCAGATTGCGGGCAAAAATATCAAATTGAATTTGCAAAATGATTTGCTCTTAACCAATGATATCGCCAAAAACAAGGAAATTAGGGCTGAAATACAGTTTATTAACGACGGCACTATTATGAGTATGAAAATTGCCAAAGGGTCGGGTTCGGGCGCAATTGATAAAATTGTGGAAAAAAGCATTTTTGAAACGTTTTCTTATATGAAACCCCCCAAAATTAATGCGGGTGCCGTGAATTTGACACTTGTAATAAGTTTGTAATACCTCTTGTAAATTTTGCAATTATATGCAATAATGAGGCTAAAAAACAAGGAGTATTATGAGCATTAAAGTATCGGTTACGGGCGCTTACGGCAAAATGGGCAGCGAGGTTATCCAGGAAGCTATCAGAAATAAAGACCTTCAGCTTGTTTGTGCTGTTGATAAATCCAACATAGGGGCTGATGTTTATCAGGAAGTACACATTGAAGGCGATTTAGAATTGGCGCTTAAAGATCACAGGCCTGATGTTGTTGTTGATTTTACACATCCTGAGGCGGTTTTTGAAAATGTCTCTCTTTATCTGAATTTGGGCATTAAATCCGTGATAGGAACAACGGGATTGTCGTTTGAGCAGATAGAAAACCTTAGGCAAATGTCTGAAGCAAAAGGCACAGGCTGCATTATTGCCCCAAATTTTTCAACGGGCGCGGTTTTAATGATGATATATTCAAAAATGGCGGCAAAATATTTTGATAATGCGGAAATTTTGGAATTTCACCATAACCAGAAAAAAGACGCTCCATCGGGCACTGCCGTAAAAACAGCACAGCTTATGAGAGAAGTTAAGGAAGATTTTGCACACCTTAATTCCGAAGAAATTCAAACGCTTGACGGTGCAAGGGGGGCGGTATCAGACGGCAATATCCACATACATTCAATAAGAATGCCGGGCTTTATGGCGTCCCAAGAGGTTGTTTTCGGCTCACCCGGGCAAACCCTTAAAATACGCCATGATTCAATAGACAGAAAATGTTATATGCAGGGCGTTGTTCTTGCTATAAAACATGTTTTTGAAAACAATCAATTCGTATACGGACTGGAGAATATTTTATGACGCAAAATTCCTTGCCTAATTTAGCGGTTTTAGGCGCCAGCGGGGTTGTGGGGAGAGAAATTTTAAAAATTTTGGTTGAAGAAGATGTTAAATTTAACACAATAAAATTTTTGGCGTCCGCACGCTCCGCAGGCAAAAAAATTGAATTTAAGGGTAATCAATACACAATAATTGAAGCTCTACCCGAAGCATTTGAGGGTGTAAATATTGTGCTGGCATCAGCCGGTGCTGCAACAAGCCGTGCGTTAGCGCCTGAAGCACTTAAGCGCGGATGTGTTTTTATTGATAATTCAAGTGCTTTTAGAATGGAACCTACGGCACCTTTGGTTATAGCGGGTGTGAATGATGAAGATTTAAAAAACCACAAAGGGCTTGTGCCAAACCCGAACTGTTCAACTTCCCAATTAATGCCTGTTTTAAAGCCTTTAAATGATTACGCCAAAATTAAAAGGCTTATAGTATCAACCTATCAGGCGGTTTCAGGTGCGGGGCTAAAGGCAATAAATGAACTTACCGAAAACACAAAAGCAGCAATTGAAGGAAAACCCTTTCAAAACGAGGTGTTTAAACATGAAATTGCTTTTAATGTGATACCTCAAATTGATACGTTTTTAGAAAACGGCTACACAAAAGAAGAAATGAAGGTTGCCCAGGAAGCACGCAAAATCTTGCATTTGCCCGAAAGTGTGCCTATTTCATGCACTGCTGTTCGCGTGCCTGTTTATAATTCGCACTCGGAAGCGGTTACAATTGAATTTGAAAAACAAATAACGCCCGAAAAAGCACGCGAAATTTTAGGGAATATCCCTGAAATTGTGGTGGCAGATGAGCCCGAAAACTATATTTACCCCACCCCAAAAATGGCAGCGGGCAAAAACCCCGTTTATGTGGGGCGGATTAGAAAATCTCTTGCCTTTGAAAACGGCATTGAACTTTTTTGCGTGGCGGATAACTTAAGAATAGGCGCAGCACTTAACACAGTAAGACTTGCTAAGAAAATAATAGAAATGAAATTATATTAAAAAAGGAGATTATTATGGGACTAAGATATGACGCAGGCGAAGTTATAACCGCAATGGTGACACCTATGAACGAAAAACGCGAGATTGATTACCCTGCCGTGGAACATCTTGTAAGGCATTTAGTGGAAAACGGCTCTGACGGCATTTTGGTTGCAGGAACAACAGGCGAAAGCCCCACTTTAGGGCATGATGAAGAACACGAACTTTTGTACGCCGTAAAAGCGGCTGTTTCAGGCGGCGCAAAGATAATTGCGGGTGCAGGCTCAAACTGCACAAGAACGGCTGTTGATAATTCCAAAAAAGTTGTGGAAATTGGCGCGGATGTTATATTATCCGTTGTGCCTTATTACAACAAGCCCAATCAGCAAGGCATTATTGAACACTTTGGCGCAATTGCAAAAAGTGTTGATGTGCCCATAATTATGTATAATATCCCGTCGCGCACGGGCATTAACATGTGCCCTCAAACAATTGCGTTTCTGGCAAAAGAATACCCCAATATTGCGGGCTTAAAGCAAAGTTATAATGATATGGACACTTTAACGGAAATAAAAAAATTGTGCCCTGAAGATTTTGCAATTTATTCGGGCGATGACAGCTTAACGCTCCCTATGCTTTCTTTAGGGGCTCATGGGGTAATATCTGTGGCATCTCACGTTGTGGGGCAGGAAATTAAATCTATGATACACAACTTTAAAATGGGGCAGATTAACGCTGCAAGAAACATGCACATGACACTTTATCCTCTTTTCAGAAAGCTTTTTATGGCGCCAAACCCTGTGCCTGTTAAAGCTGCGCTATCAAGAATGAAAATGATTGAAAATTTTGTGCGCAGGCCGCTTTTTGAACTGAATGAAATTGAAAGAGCAGAGCTTTTTGAAGTGTTAAATAAAGTGCAAGAGCAGCTTAAAAGCGAATGCGGCTGCTAGTTTAAGATAAAATTTATTTTGATAAAGCAAGTTTTTAAAAAACTTGCTTTACTTTTCTTAAAAAACTAGCAAAAAATTTTTTTTCCGTGGTTTATACAATTGTAAAAAGTACACTTGAAAATTAAAAACAAATAAATAAAATTTCCTAACAACAACTTAAAACCAATTAAATGCCCGCGTATTTCAACTATTGCGGGCATGTTATTCGAAACCCCGATAAAGACATTAGAAAAACCTTACATCCGGCCGAAGCAGCAACAACAAACCTAATTTTTGACACACTTTAAAACATACTTATAATATTCATTTTGTTTATAAGGCGCTACATTTTTAATGATTTTTTCCCTGTCCAAAAAACCCTTTCTGTAAGCAATTTCTTCCAGGCATGCAATTTTAATGCCCTGATTTTCTTCAATTGTCTGAACATACACTCCCGCCTGCAATAAAGAGCGGTGTGTGCCCGTATCAAGCCAGGAAAACCCGCGTCCCAGCTTTTCAACCCGTAAATTCTTATTTTTAAGATAAATATTGTTTAAATCAGTTATTTCAAGCTCCCCGCGCGCAGACGGCTTTAAGCTTTTTGCCATTTCAACAACGCTGTTATCATAAAAATAGAGCCCTGTCACAGCATAATCAGATTTAGGGTTTTGCGGCTTTTCTTCAATGTATAAGGGGTTATCAAATTCATCAAATTCAACAATACCGAAGCGGTTAGGTTCTTTGACGCGATGTGCAAAAATTGTTGCCCCACCTTTATTTTTAACGTCCTCACCCGCTTTTTGCAAAAGCGCGCTGAACCCGTGCCCGTAAAAAATATTATCGCCCAAAACAAGTGCCGCACTGTCGTTTCCTATAAATTCTTCACCCAAAATAAAAGCCTGTGCAAGCCCGTCAGGCGAAGGCTGTTCCTTATAAGAAAAACGCACGCCGAACTGTTCGCCCGTGCCCAAAATTGTTTTAAAATCAGGTAAATCTTTGGGAGTTGAAATAATCAAGATGTCTTTGATATCCGCAAGCATTAAAACAGATATCGGGTAATAAATCATGGGCTTATCGTAAATCGGCAAAAGCTGCTTGGATATTGCCATAGTGTTGGGGTAAAGGCGTGTGCCCGCGCCGCCTGCAAGGATTATACCCTTCATACTGCCACCGCTTTCTTTCTTTCAATTGCTTTTATCCACTCTTGATTGTTTAAATACCAGTCTATTGTTAATTTTATGCCTTCTTCAAACGTAACGGAAGGTTTCCAGCCAAGTTGTGTTTGAATTTTGGCGTTATCTATGGCATAGCGCCTGTCATGCCCCAGGCGGTCTTGAACATATTCAATATGTGTTTCGTTTTTGCCCATTGCGTTTAATAAAATTTTTGTAATTTCAAGGTTTGTTTTTTCGTTTTTCCCGCCTATATTGTAAACTTCGCCCTCTTTTCCTTTGTGCAAAACTGTATCAATTGCGCTGCAATGGTCATAAACATAAAGCCAGTCGCGCACATTTAGGCCATCCCCGTACACCGGAACTTTTTCGTTGCGCAAAAGCTTTGAAATAAAGAAAGGGATAAGCTTTTCAGGATATTGGTAAGGCCCGTAATTGTTGGAACAGCGCGTTATTAAAACAGGCATTTTATATGTTTCAAAATAAGCGCGCGTGATCATATCAGCACTTGCTTTTGAAGCGGAATAAGGCGAATTGGGCGCAAGCGGGGTTGTTTCTGTGAAATAACCCGTTTTTCCCAAAGTGCCGTAAACTTCATCCGTTGATACTTGCAAATACCTTTGAATTTTGGCTTCTTTTGCGTGCTGCAAAAGGTTTAAAGTGCCTTTTACGTTCGTATCTATAAAAATTTCAGGCCCGCTGATGCTTCTGTCCACATGGCTTTCCGCCGCAAAATTTATGACACAATCAACCCCGCCAATAATTTCTCTTACAAGTTTTTTATCGCAAATGCTGCCGTGCAAAAATGTGTAATTAGGATTATTTTTGATGTCCTCTAAATTTTCAATGTTGCCGGCGTAAGTTAAGGCATCCAAATTTATAACCTTATAATCAGGATACTTATTTAAAATATGCCTCACAAAACAGCTTCCAATAAAACCTGCACCGCCTGTGACTAAAAGTTTCATAAAATCATCCCTTTTAACTGTTCTTTTAAAATTATACAGGTAAAAAATAAATTTTACAAACTTTATTTATGCGCCGCTTTTAATTGGGCTTCTTTTTTGGCTTGGATATTGTCCTTAACTTTTCTTGCGGTATAAGCTCCAAGCCCAAGTGCCAAAGCGGTTACGAGGTAGGTTAAATAAGCCCAGGAATTATTGTTTCTAACCGCTTTAATTAAATTTTTATCTTTTAAGAATTTATTTGCAAGTTTTTGACCCTTGATTGATGCCATGCCTTCTTCCAGAAGTATCGGCGTCATAGCTAGAAACGCAAGCTTTCCGCCGTTATTTCTTATAAAATTATTAATTTTTCCAGCTGTTGAAATTTTGCCGTTTTCATCAGGCTTTTTATTTCTTGTAAGAGCGCAATATGCTATTATTGCGGAAGGGATGATTAGTGCAGGAAGCCTCATTTTTTGAAGCCTGGCACCCCATTTGCTTAAATTAGCATTCATTGCATGCCCCATTTCATGGAAACCGCAGGTTGAAAGCTGCTTTTCGGGCATCAAAATTTCTTTTGTTCCCGGATTATAAAAAGCATTTGCCCCTTTTTTGACCATTTCTTCTGCACCCTGCGGCGTGGGCGGCGTTAAGCTTATTTTTAATTTTTCCAATAAACTGACTTCTTCATCCGCCAATTTAATTAATTTAATACCTTTTTGCCCAAGCCCTGTTTCTTTTATGGCTGTTTCATAGGCACTGTGGATTACA
The DNA here is from genome assembly GCA_964651135.1 of uncultured Gammaproteobacteria bacterium. Lineage (GTDB taxonomy): Bacteria > Cyanobacteriota > Vampirovibrionia > Gastranaerophilales > Gastranaerophilaceae > CAYYBA01. The sequence goes on from CAZYYK010000017.1 coordinate 13,155, forward strand.
TTTATTTTATCTTGAGGCAGCTTATTTATTTTATCAAATCTGCTTAAAACAAGTAAGCCTGCGGGAACTGTCGGCAATGCAGAAGTTAGACTGCCCGCTAATGATGCACAGACGCTCCCTTTGCCAGACTTTATTTTTGGTTTTTCTGTCTTTTTTTCTTGAAAATTTATTTTCGAAATATTATTCAAAGCTATTTTAGCCCCTTCACTTACGACAAATAAGGGTTATAAAATATTTAAATTGCTAAAGTTAGGGGGCGTTTTAACAAAACTTTACAATACATCCGATTTTATCAAATCATCTTTAATTTTATCCAACCCCGACTTGATTATGCGGGAAATTCTTGAAGCGGATATCATAAATTCATCCGAAAGCTCGTGTAATTTTTTTTCTTTAAAAAATTTTGCCTCTATAAGTTCTTTTTCACGCTTGGGCAATTTATCAATAGCAAGTTTAATTGATTGCGATATTTGCCCGAATTCCACATTTTCTTCAGGCGTTTTTCTTATGTCCTTAACTTCAAAGGATTTGTCGCCTTCCAAAAGTTCTTCTGTGGATAATATTGTTTTATAAATGGCTTCTCTTATTTCCTGCCTGTCTGTGTCCGTGTTTGGGGTAGCTTCTGTTTTTACCCCATGCCAGCGGTAACGGCGCCTTAATTCGTTTCTTATTGCCCATTTTACGGCAGTTGAAATATAAGATTCGTTATACTCATTCATTTTACTGTTGTTGATTAAAATATCGACGGTCTGAATGCCGATATTTATAAGCTCTCCAAACTCTATTAAATGGTGAGCATTAATTGTTTTATACTCTGCCTTCGCAATACGATTTATTAACTCAAGGTATTTGCGTAACTGTACATTTTTTTCAATTTTAGTTTTATAATTTTCCATTAGACCAACAACATTATATCAATAGGTATATAATGATATCAAAAAATATAACAAAATACAAATATTTGCCGCATGAAAAATTTACAATTAGACACATGTTTTTAAGGTACAATAAAATATTGTTATTAAAAATCGGGGGGTGCAAAATGGAGTTGGATATTATAAGAAAAACGGACGGGGAAGTTGCAAAATATATTGAATTGGAGTTGAAACGCCAGCGAGAAACAATTGAACTTATTGCAAGCGAAAATTTTACATCTGAAGCGGTTATGGCGGCATGCGGCAGTGTTTTGACGAATAAATACGCCGAAGGCAAGCCCTACAAAAGGTTTTATAACGGATGTGAAAATGTTGATAAAATTGAAGAGTTGGCGGTTAACCGCTGCAAAGAGCTTTTTGGCTGCGACCATGCCAACATGCAGCCGCATTCCGGCGCGCAGGCAAATATGGCAGTGTTTTTGTACGCCTTAAAGCACGGCGATAAAGTTATGGGCATGGATTTATCAAACGGCGGACACTTAACGCATGGCTCCCCGGTTAATTTTTCAGGGCTTTATTTTAACATTGTAAGCTACGGGGTTGATAAAAACGGCGTTATAGATTATGACGCCCTTGAAGATTTGGCACTGCGCGAAAAGCCCAAAATGATTATAGCGGGTGCAAGCAACTACTCTAAAATAATTGATTTTAAAAGGTTTAAAGAAATTGCAGATAAAGCGGGCGCGCTTTTAATGGTTGATATGGCGCACATTGCAGGGCTTGTGGCAGGCGGCGCACACCCCACACCCGTTCCTTATGCTGATTTTGTAACCACAACAACGCACAAAACACTCCGCGGGCCGCGCGGCGGCATTATTATGTGCAAAGAAGAACACGCCCAGGGCATTGATAAAGCAGTTTTCCCCGGCATTCAAGGCGGGCCTTTGGAACATATTATCGCGGGCAAAGCCATTGCCTTAAAAGAAGCGCTGTCGGATGATTTTAAAGCTTGGGCTCATCAAGTTGTTAAAAACGCTCAAACGCTTGCAGACACTTTAATGAAAGAAGGAATTGACATTGTGGGCGGACAAACCGAAAACCACTTGATGACGGTTGATTTAAGGAAATTAAACAAAACGGGAAAAGATATTGCAAATATGCTTGAAGAAATAGGAATTACGGCAAATAAAAACACTGTGCCCGATGACCCGCAAAGCCCGTTTGTGACATCAGGGGTAAGAATTGGCACCCCTGCTGTTACCACGCGCGGGTTTAAGGAAGCACAGATGGTTGAAGTGGGCAAAATCATTGCAGACGCTATTTTTGAGCGCGATAGCAAGGAAAATTTAAGGGCAAGAAGTTTAAAGCTCTGCAAAGATTTTGAGCTTTATTAATTTTCTCAAAAAAAAATTCTTCACGGTTTTTAAACCTTATGTAGCAAAAAATGAAAAAGAGCAAAAACGTGAACATTGCAAGCATTAAGCCCCTTACGGGCATAACTTTTAAATCTACCCCCCCTGCCCCCGGGCCCTCAAAAACGTCTTGGTTTCACTGAAGATTTCGAACAGAGGCTTGTTGCAAGAATTGAAGCTTTAGACCAAGAAGAGTATTTCTAACAAAATTTACACCGCAAAAATACGCCCTTAAAAAGGCGTATTTTAATATAATTTTGCGATTAATCCAAATAAAATACCGTTACAACCTTGTGTTGTTCTTCGGCGTATTCAACAGCTTTGTGCAAAGTGCCGGATGTGTGGGACAAGAAACAAATTAACTGCTGGCATTCGTCAATAATTTCACGGTTGCAAATTCTTGAAGCGTCGGATAGCGTCATCATTGACCTGTCAGGGTGCTCAATAATGTTGGGCACGCCAATTAACTGGTCTTGAACATCGGATGGCTGCTGCCCTATTGTTTGCGGCAGAATAATTTTTAATTTTTCGGGGTTCGCTTTCAGTGCCCCCCTTATCGCCGCGGCGTTTGTTCCCGATGAGCCGCCGGATGTGATGATTGTGTTGCCCTGCATAACTAAAGAAGTTGTTAATGTTTCAATAATCTGTTGATGCGTAATTGCAAGGTTTCGGCTTCCTATGATTGCAATTTTCTTGGCGCTTTGTCTTATAGTGGCAAGTTCTTGAGATAACGTGTCGACCTTGTCAATGTCATCTTCGCTTATACGGTCCAAGTCGTCAAGCGGAACCACTATTGAAGGCTGTTCGTTTTTTTCTTTACTCATTTATTTCCCTCATACTTTTTTTGTATTATAATAATACCATATTTTTGCCCATTTTGGCAAATTATATATTTTTTAAACGGAGGAAATCAGTGGAAAATTCAAGTGCTGCAATCTTTTTAGACCAACTTAACAAAGAGCAACTTAATGCCGTGCAAATAAAAAGCGGGGCAATTTTGGTGCTTGCGGGCGCCGGCAGCGGGAAAACCAAGGTTTTGACATCAAGAATAGCAAATTTAGTGCACCAGGGCGCAAGCCCTTACAGCATTTTGGCTTTAACTTTTACAAACAAAGCGGCAAAAGAAATGCAAGAACGCCTCTCATGTTATTTGGGCGAAGACACCGTAAAGCGCATGTGGGTTGGCACATTCCACAACATCTGCGGCAGAATTTTAAGAAGGCACCTTGATAAATATAAAACAAAAGACGGCAGAACCTGGAGCAATAACTACGTTATATACGATGAAACAGACACAAAAACCGTTATAAAAAATGCGGTTAAAAAATTGGATTTGGATGAAAAAATCTATGAAGTTAAACTGCTAAAAACCGTAATTTCAAACGCCAAAAACAAAATGCACGATGCCTACACCTTCTCAACCCACGCACGGGACTATAAAACGCAAAAGTACGCAGAAGTTTACACGGAATACGAAAAGCAATTGGTGCTTAACAATGCCATAGATTTTGACGATATGCTCCTTTTGGCGGTTAATCTTTTAGAAGAAAACCCCGATGTGCGTAAAGATTATGCAGAGCGTTTTTCCCACATTCTGGTGGATGAATTTCAAGATACAAACAATGCCCAATACAAGCTTATAAGAATGCTTTTTAACGATACCAAAGCCAAAGATAATGCCTCAAGCCTTCTTGTTGTAGGCGATGTGGATCAATCCATTTATTCGTGGCGCGGGGCGGATTTTAAAATTATTTTGGGTTTTCAAAAAGATTATAAAGGCGCAAAATTGATTAAACTGGAGCAAAATTACCGCTCCACGCAAAATATTTTGGATGCTGCAAATAAGGTTATTGAAAATAATGAGGATAGGATTTCAAAAAACCTTTATTGCACAACCGGCGCGGGCGAAAAAATCCAAATTTATGAAGCGCAGGATGACAGGCTTGAAGCCGTTTATATTGCGCGTACAATCCGCAGTTTGAATGAAGAAGGCATTGATTATAAAGACATGGTTGTTTTGTACCGAACAAACGCACAGTCAAGAAACATAGAAGAGGCTTTTATGGCGCAGGGCTTGCCTTACAAGGTTGTTGGCGGTTTGAAATTCTATGACAGAAAAGAAATTAAAGATATCATCTCTTATTTAAAACTTATTTACAACACAAGCGATAACGCCTCATTTAGGCGCATAATAAACACGCCCAAGCGCGGAATTGGCGATAGTACCGTTAAAAAGATACTTGAGCTTGCGGATAAAAATTCAATGAGCGCGTATGAAATCACCAAAAACATTCAAAATTTTGACGATTTCAGCCCCCGCCACAAAGGCATGCTGGAAGGTTTTGCCGCCATGATTGAAGATTTCAGCCATAAACAGGGCGAGATGTCTTTGGGCGAATTTGTAACCTATATTTTGCAAAACAGCCGTTATTTGGATGAATTAAAAGAGGATGACACCATTGAAAACCAATCCAGAATTGAAAACTTGCAGGAATTTATAAATGTTGTGAGCGAATTTGAAAACGATGAATTTTCTTTTGTGGATAGCGAAGATTTAACCGTTTTGGGCACTTTTTTAACCCAGGTTGCTTTAGTGTCTGATGTGGATAGCTTTAGCGAGGCTGAAAAAGCCGTAACCTTAATGACCCTGCACAGCGCCAAGGGGCTTGAATTTCCTGTTGTATTTCTTGTGGGGCTTGAAGAGGGGCTTTTCCCGCATTCGCGCGCCGTGTACGATATTAGTGCAAAAAGTGAGCTTGAAGAAGAGCGCCGCTTGATGTATGTTGGAATTACGCGTGCAAAACAGCACCTTTATTTAACTTACGCAAAGCGCAGAATGTTTTGGGGCGATATTAAAACATTCCCCAAAAGCAGGTTTTTGGATGAAATCCCCCAAAATTTGACGGATTTTGAAGGGGAGGAGATTACCGCAACGTATGTTAAAACAAGTTTTGTTAAAAGCATAAGGAAAAATGACGCAAAACAAGCGCCAAGCGGCAATTTAGCATCAAGCTTGAACAACGTAAGGGCAAATAATCAAACGCCCTCAAGCACAAATTTGGCAGCCAGCCTTAAAAATGTGGCTTCATCAAACAAGCCCGCAGCAAAATCGTGTGCAGATTCTTCAAAAAAACAGGCTTCAAACCCGCAAAAAGAGGCCGATATTAAAGATGTTATTGCAAAGTGCAAACAAACTGCGCGCGCAAGGGATATTCAGCCAAGCTATAATGTTTATCCTGCAGGGACGCGCGTTTTCCACTCTTATTTTGGGGTGGGGCATATAAAATCGGTTGAGGGCGACACTTACAATGTTGAATTTTCAAAGCATGGCATAAAAGCAATAGATACAGGCACATCCGCGCTTAAAACGTTTTAGAGTCTGGAATCAAAAACATTCCGGAAATGTTAAAATAAAATACGTTAAAAAATGAAAGGCGCAAAAGTTAT
>CAZYYK010000018.1:0-18421 GCA_964651135.1 uncultured Gammaproteobacteria bacterium
TACATTTTAAACTCCCAGTTTCTTTTTTGTATAATTAACCAAACCGCCCGCGTTTATTAAATCTTGAATTTCCGGGCTTATGGGCGGATACGAATATTGTTTTCCTGTTGTTACATTTTTAATAATTCCGCTTTCTAAATCCAGTTCAAGTTCATCGCCTTTGGCGCATTCATCGGGCAATTTGTCGTTTTCAATAATTACAAGCCCGATATTTATTGCATTTCTGTAAAATATTCTTGCAAAACTTTTAGCAACAACGGCACTTATGCCGCACGCCTTAATTGCAATGGGGGCGTGTTCCCTTGAAGAGCCGCAGCCGAAATTATCGCCCGCAACAATAAAATCATCCTTTTGAACTAATTTTGCAAAGTCCGAATCAATATCTTCCATGCAGTGTTTGGCAAGTTCATCAGGCTCGCTTGTATTCAAATAACGGGCGGGAATTATGACATCTGTGTCCACATCATTTTTATATACCCATGCGTGTCCTCTTTTTAAATTTCTCATACGTTTGCTCCATTTACATTTTATTTTTTTTTCTATTATAATATAAATTATAAAAGTTTGGTAGTTAATACGAAAGGAAATTAAAATGCAAGAAACAATTGTAGAATCAGCAGGGCAAATTTGGAATTATTTAAGTCAAAACGGTGAAGTAACAACAACAAAAATGAAAAAAGAATTAAATTTAGACGATAACTTTACTTCATTAGGTTTGGGCTGGTTGGCGCGTGAAGACAAAATCAATTTTTCAAAAAAAGGCGCTCACGTTAAAATAAGCTTAAGATAGCAACAAACTTATTTACGATATATGCACCTGTTAAATTATGGGTCATATACGCCAAAAAGGTATTAAAATTCAAAAGCGGTGTTACCACCGCTTTTTTTGTGCTTTTTTTATAATTTTATACTAAAGCCGCCTGTTTTATGCATCTATTTCTTCAATGCTGTCGCACATAAGCGTTTGTCCGCCTCCACCGTTCTGGTATAAATCTACAACATCTTTTGGCGAAGTGCCAAGTAAAAGATAGGACCTGTGAGGGTTTTGTGAAAAATCTGTTACTCTGGTCCAATCCTTACCTAAACCAAACGTGCTTGTTTCGGTATTCAAACTAATCTTTTTAGGCTCTTTAGGTTTTTCAGCAAAGACTATACTTCTGCCAAAAGTAGTATGAGAACTTGCTGCATTAATTTTGCTTATCATGTCTTTCTCCTTTAATTGTTAATACTTCTTTGTAAAAATTACAAAACATCTGAAGGAAAAAAATTGCGCAAAATTTCTAAATTTATGCAATTTCGCCATATTAGGTAACTTTTTTTAATATTAACTTGTAAATTTCTTTTTGTTTGTGTTATAAATAAAAAACGAACATTATTTAAGATTTAGAAAAAGGAATTTAAAAAATGGCAGTCCCAAAGAAAAGAACAGGTAAAGCAAAACAAGCTTCAAGACGCGCAAAATGGAAGGCAACAGTGCCCGCTACAACCGTTTGCAAAAGCTGCGGTGAAATTACTTTAACGCACACGGTTTGCCCGAAATGCGGTTTTTATAAACAAAACGCGGTTAGCATTAAAAATGAAAAATATGTAAGCGCGAACGAAAAAACAAAAGAAACAAAAAAGCCCGCTGCAAAAAAAGCAGCTAAAGAAAAAAAGGCGGCAAAAGACTTTGAAAAAGAAATTGAAGTTGCCGAAATTTCTGAAAAAGCAAAAGCAAAAACTTCTGGAGAAGAAATCATTGAAACAACTCAAAAGTCTAAAACAATTGAAAAAACCCATGGTGAAGTTGTTAGAGGAAAAGAAGAATAAATAAGAATACTGAGGAGTTCGTATGACAAGAATTGCAATTGATGCTATGGGAGGGGATAACGCCCCGCATGAAATAGTTAAAGGTGCTGTTTGGGCGGCGCAAGATTATAACGTTCCCATTGAACTTGTCGGTAAAGAGGACGCCATCAAACGCGAATTAAAGCTTATTTCAAGGCGCGGCATTAAAATTGTGCGCGGAGGTTTTTTCAGGCAAACAATAAGAATTGATGTTTCAAAACTTGATATAAAAATCACAAACGCAAATGAAATTATCGAAATGGGCGAAGCGCCCGGACAGGCAATACGCAAAAAACGCAATTCTTCAATTGTTTTAGCAGTAAACGCTGTTGCTACAGGTTCTTCCGACGCTGTTGTTGCGGCAGGTTCAACAGGGGCGGCCATGGCAAGCTCTCTGTTCGGTTTGGGAAGGCTCCCGGGAATTGAACGCCCTGCAATTGCGGTTACCCTGCCTACAATGAAAAAACCGTTTATCCTTTTAGACGCTGGCGCTAACAGTTCCTGCACGCCTGAAATGCTTTATCAGTTTGCAATTATGGGAGCAATGTTTGCAAAAAACGTTTACGGTTATGAAAACCCGAAAGTGGGTGTTTTAAATATCGGCGAAGAAGCAAGCAAGGGCAACGAACTTGTTCAAGCGGCTTACAAAATGCTTGAAGAAAGCAAAGACGGCTTGAATTTCGTCGGCAACATTGAAGGTAAAGAAATTTTTTACGGCGATTGCGATGTTATCATCTGCGACGGCTTTGTGGGCAACGTTGTGCTTAAAATTATCGAAGGCTCCGGCTTAATGTTATTTAAAATGATAAGCCAGGAATTTAAAAGTGACATTATCTCTATTATAATAGGGCTTTTGGCGCGTCCTTTTATGAAAAGAATTTACAAACGGATGAATTACGAAGAATACGGCGGCGCGCTTTTATTGGGCGTTAAAGGCATAACGGTTATTGCGCACGGCAGAAGCACGGCATACGCCATTAAAAACGCGGTAAGAGTTGCAAAAGAGGCTGTTGAATCTGAAGTTAACAGAAAAATTACAGAGGTTTATCAATAATGTCAAATATAGCTTTTATTTTCCCCGGGCAAGGGGCGCAAACACCCGGCATGGGGCAGGATTTATACAATAATTTTGATGCTGCAAAACGTGTTTTTGATGTTGCCGATAAGGTGCTTCAAAAAAGCGTTTCGGGCATTTGTTTCAGCGGTAGTGAGGAAGAATTAAAACAAACAACAAACACTCAAAGCGCACTTTTAACGGTTTCGATAGCAGCACTTGAGGCTTTTAAAAGCAAGATTGACATCACGCCCAAGTTCGTTGCGGGGCATTCTTTGGGTGAATACGCGGCCCTTTACGCCGCAGGCGTTTTGGATTTGGAAAATGTGCTTTTAGCCATTCAAAAACGCTCTGACTTAATGCACAATGCAACATTAACGGGCAAAAAGGGCGCTATGTGCGCCGTTATAGGTCCAAATGCCGATGTTGTTGAAGATATTCTTAAACAAGTTCAAAACAAAGGTGTTGCAAGCATTGCAAACTATAATTCGCCCGCACAAACGGTAATTACAGGGGAAGCGGGCGCTATTCAATGCGCAGAAGAACTTTTAAAAGCGCAGGGGGCTAAAAGGGTTATACCGCTTAGCGTTTCAGGCGCGTTTCACAGTGCTTTAATGAAGGGCGCGGGCAAAAATTTTAAAACCTTTGTTGACACACTTCAGTTGCAAGACGCCAAAATTCCTGTTATAACAAATGTGGACGCTGAAATTACAATAAGCGCGCAGGATTTTAAGAAAAAAATGCCCGAACAAATTTCATCAAGCGTTTTTTGGACACAAACAATCGAAAAAATGGTGCAGAACGGCGTTACAACTTTTGTGGAATTAGGCAGCGGCAATGTTTTGGCGGGTTTGAACAAAAGAATTTGCCCCGACACCAAAACTTACAACGTGTTTGACGCGCAAAGTTTGAATGGCACAATTGAAGAACTTAAAAATTAATCTTCATATTGTCTAATATTAATAATAATGCTATACTCCTGTATATTGGTTAAATTATAGGAAAATAAAATGGAAGAATTAATTACATTTATTGCCCCCCCCCCCCCCCCGTTATAGGGTAAAAACAGGGTTCACTTTAGCTGAAGTTTTAATTACTCTTGCAATAATCGGCGTTGTGGCGGCTTTAACAATTCCAACTGTTATAAAAAATTATCAGGAGCGCCAGGTTATAACACAACTTAGAAAAGCTCACAGCAGCTTATCCCAAGCTTTTAATATGGCTATCGCCCAAAATGGCTCCATTGGAACCTGGATTTCAAGTAACAGTCTATATCCGGAAAAAGATTTAGTCGATATATTAGAACCTTATTTAAAAATCACAAAAAAGTGCGGGACTAAGGTCGGATGTTTTGCTTCAAATGCATACAAAACTTTAACGGGTAATGAAATGAACTCTTCATCAGTATGGTCGCCGTCATATGACAGTTGGCAAAAGCTTCGTCTTGCAGACGGCACAAGCTTATTGTTCAGAAATTTTGATATAAATTGTAAATATAACGGCGTAAGATGTGGCATGGTCTTTGTTGATATTAATGGAGATAAACCGCCCAATCAATGGGGGCGTGACCTTTTTAGTTTTTGGTACACGGATAACGGCATTGTACCAACAGGCATAAAAAGTGATACTGCTTGTTCGCTTGCAGTTCATTGTGCAAACAAAACAAGCGACGGAATATGCTGCACCGGCTGGGTTATTCAAAAAGATAACATGGATTATTTAAGGCAAGATGTTAGTTGGTAAGCCGTTAAAATTTTGTGCTATAATTATCATAATGAATTGATAAGGAGAAAGTTATGGATAAAAAAGTAGCACTTGTAACAGGCGCATCCAGGGGAATTGGCAAGGCATGCGCGTTGGAATTTGCAAAATGCGGCCTGGATGTTGTTATAAATTATGTGGGGAATAAAGAAGCCGCCGATAAAACTGTCGAAGAATTAAAAGCTTTGGGGTCAGACGCTTCGGCTTTTCAATTTGATGTAAGCAATAAAGATGCAGCAGACGCAGGCATTTCAGAAATTTTCGAAAAATACGGCCGCATTGATGTTTTGGTAAATAACGCGGGAATCACGCGCGACGGGCTTTTTATGCGTATGAGCGCCGAAAACTGGCTTGATGTTATAAATACAAATCTGAACTCTGCATATTACGTAACTCAACCTGTTTCAAAAATTATGATTAAGCAAAGACAGGGTGCTATTATAAATATGTCAAGTATAGGCGGTGTTTTGGGCAATGCCGGGCAGGCAAATTATTCTGCCGCAAAGGCTGGGCTTATAGGTTTTACAAAATCTCTTGCAAAAGAACTCGCTTCAAGAAACATCCGCGTAAATGCCGTGGCACCGGGGTTTATTCAAACAGATATGACAAAAGACCTGCCTGTTGATAAAATTGTGGAACACATTCCGCTGCATCGGCTTGGCGCACCTGAAGACATTGCAGTAACCGTAAAATTTTTGGCACTTGATACCGATTACATAACAGGGCAAGTGTTAGGGGTGGATGGCGGCCTTGTAATTTAGATATATGAATTTGCGCTTTAAAATATTTTTAATAACAATTCTTTTATCAGGTGTCTTGTCGGCATTTGGCGGGGAATTGTACGACCAGTATTTAAAATCGAAAAATCCGCCTGCAAAAAGTGCCGAAGAAACACAATATTACAACCAAAAATTTGCCGAGCTGAAGGTGGAAAAATCAACAGAGGGCTTTATTAAAGCAATTAAAAAAGGTGACATTGAAGTTGTGACGCTTTTTTTGGATGCCGGCATGGACCCCAATGTTAATTATTACAATGCTTTTCCTATTTATTATGCTGTTAAAGCCAACAATGAAGCCATTGTAAGGCTTTTGCTTGAACGGGGCGCATGTGCTGATATAGGCTTTGAAGCGCCCGTTCTTTGGGCTTTAAAAAATAAAAACGATGCTCTGGCAAAACTTTTAATCGAACAGGGCGCAAAAATTAATTATACGGATTATTTTACGGGCAAAACCCTTATATATTATGCGGTTAAGGGCAAACATTACGAAGCTGCAAGGCTTATGATTGAGCGCGGAGTAAAAATTGACAAGCAAACAGGGTATATAATTGTTAAAAATAACCTGCAAAACGAACTGGGGCTAAGGTAAATCCGCTAAAGCAAATCTTCCTTTATCGTAATTTTTTTATTCCTGTAATCACCTTCAATTATGTAAACCTCTTCGCCCAAATATTCCAACATTGCGCTGTCATCTGAAAAAGGCTCGGGGTGGTTTTGCAATTCCTTATGCGCATACAAAATTTTCTCATAAACAAATACCTGCGGGGTTTGCGCGCAATAAATATTCTGGCGGTTCGGGGTGGATAAAATTTTGCCTGTTTTATCGCAAATTTTAATGGTGTCAACCGCACGCACAGCCGCAACAACAGCGCGTTTCTGCTGCACTTTTTCAATTGTGTGCTCAATAATTTTTTTGCTCACATAAGGCCTTGCGCCGTCATGGATTAAAACATAATCGCAGGGTTCAAGCGCATTTAGCGCGCTGAAAACGGATTTTTGGCGCGTTGAGCCGGGGGGTGCAAATTTAATTTTGGGGTTATTAAAATGTTTTTTAACAACCTTTTTTATTTCATCATCGCAGGGCACAACAATTTCATCGGCATAGGGCAGAAATTTTGAAATGCTTATTAAAATAACTTCCACACCGTTTATTTTTTCAAGAAGTTTGTTAGAGCCAAAACGCTCGGATTTGCCGCCCGCTGTCACAATTACGCCTATTTTAGCCAAAATGCTTGTATCCTTCCCACCGTTCGTTACTGTATTTTACATTATCCACAAAAACGCCCTGTTTTTCAACCACCCTGCCTATTGTATTAACATCATCAAAATGTGCAAAATCTTCCTGGCAAGCGCAAAAAACAAGGGAAAAATCTTCCCCGCCGTATAAAACGGCTTCTTTATCTTCAATTTCTCTTGGAATTTTATCGTATTCAATTTCAATTCCGCATTTACTTTCATAGGCAATTTGCGATAAGCAATCCAAAAGCCCGTCGGATGAATCCATCATGGCATAAGGTTTTTGGGCGGTTTTTGCAATTTTTGAAGAAATTTCAGGATACAACACAGGTTCGACATGCGCTTTTTTGAATTTTTTGTCGTGTGTTTTTAACCACCACGCGCTTGAGCCAAAAACCCCCTTAACACCCACGATATAGCCCGCTTTTGCGTCTTTTCTGGATGAAATTCTTCTGCCTTTGCAATCGCCAAAAGCGCAAATGGAAACCGTTATATCAAGCCCTGAGGTTAAATCGCCCCCTATAACTTTAAGTGCATATTTTAGGCACATTTCATTAACGCCTTCGTAGAATTCTTTGACAAATTTTGAGCGCAGGGCACCCGATAGCGATACAGTTAAATATAAAGGTTTTGCGCCCGAGGCTAAAATATCGCTCAAATTCACCAAAACCGCCCTTTTGCCTAATTCGCGCGGCGTTATAAAATTAAGGTCAAAATGCACATTTTCAATCAAAGTGTCGTGCGATATTGTTAAATTATAATCCTTTAAATACGCGCAGTCATCGCCCAAAAACCCGCTGTCATCAAGCGTGTTTTTGATAATTTCCAAAAATTTTCTCTCTTGAGTATCTAAAATATTCATCTTGTTAAATGCTTATAAAGTGCCAAAAGGCCCAGCTTGTAACTTTCAAGCCCAAAGCCGCTGATTTGCCCTATGCATTCGGGCGCAACGTATGAGTGTTTGCGGTATAACTCTCTTGCGTTGATGTTTGACAGGTGCACTTCAACAGCGCTCAGCCCCGTTGCCGCAATAGCGTCTGCTATGGCAACAGATGTGTGAGTGTAGGCGGCAGGGTTAATTAAAATGCCATCATACACACCAATGGCTTCCTGGATTTTTTCAACAATCTCGCCTTCGTAATTTGATTGGAAAAATTCAACTTCAAGCCCTTCAAAGGTTTTTGCAAATTCGGCAATTTCAGCCTCAATGTCTGCTAAAGACATCCTGCCGTAAATTTCAGGCTCACGCACACCTAACAAATTCAAATTCGGACCGTTAATAACTAAAATTTTCATAAACTAATTATACACAAATTTTGCATTTATTAAAACATCAGGCAAACATTTCTTAATATTTAAGATTTCAAGTTTATAACAATCATCAATTTGTGCAGTATCAAACCCTTTCACAAAATCAAGCCCGCTGCCCAAAATTTTGGGTGCAATAAAGTGGTGCAGATAATCCGCCTCCCCCGCCTTAATTACGGCGGAATTTAAGCCCGAGCCGCCTTCTACCATAACGGAATAAATCCCCATATCATACAATTTTTTAAAAAGGGTGTCAAAATTTTTAAAAGGCACAATTTCAATGTGTTTTGGTGCGCGAAGGGCGGCATTTGTAACCAAAATCACCCTTGTGCCGTCATTGTTATAAACCTTGTGGTTAAAATTTGTTTTAAAGGAACGGTCAAACACAATTCTTGCGGGGTTTTTGCCCTTAAGGGCACGCACGGTCAAAGAAGGGTCATCAATTAAAACCGTGTTTGACCCGACCATAATGCCGTTATATGCCGCACGCAGCTTGTGCGCTTCACGCCTTGCGGGCGCACTTGTTATCCATTTTGAAGAATTTGCGGCGGTTGCAATTTTGCCATCAAGTGTAGTTGCTGTTTTTATTGCAACAAAAGCTTTCTTTTGGGTTATATTTTTTATAAAAACTCGGTTTAAATCTTCACACTCTTTTTCTAAAACAGGGTAAACAACCTCAACCCCTGCCGCTTCAAGCTTTTTAATGCCGCGCCCTGCCACCTTGGGGTTAGGATCAGACATACCCACAACCACTTTTTTAATGCCGCACTCAAGAATTAAATCCACACAGGGCGGCGTTTTACCAAAGTGTGAACAAGGTTCTAAATTTACAAAAAGAGTGGTTTTTGAAAAATCGCATTTCATACCTTTGAGGCAGTTGGCTTCCGCATGCGCACACCCGTATTTTTGATGATAGCCGCATGATATTTCCCTGCCTTTTTCATCAAGCAAAATTGCCCCCACCATAGGGTTTGGAAGAGTGCAGCCGCAGCCTTTCAGCGCAAGGCGCAAACATTTTTTCATATATTTTTCGTGCATAACTTTTCTCATTTTGGCATACTTTCTAAAATCCCCGCAAGGGCAGGGTAGATAATTACCAAAAACAGCGCGGGCAGAAGAAAAAACACCATCGGAATAACCATTTTAATGCTTGTGCTCTGTATTAAAGTTTCAACCCGCTGGCTTCTTTTATTCCTCAAAGTATCGCAAAAAGTGTAAAGGTTTTGCGCAATACTTATGCCAAGCCGCTCGCTTTGGATTAAAAAAGCTACAAAAGACTGCAAGTCTTCTGATTGAACCCTTTCAACAAGCGCTTCAAATGCTTCTTTTCTTGGAATGCCCGATGCCATATCTTTTGAAACGCGTGTAAATTCGCGGCTTATTGAAGGCGAAAATATTATAAATTCTTCGCCCACACGCTCAATTGCAGCGCCTATTCCAAGCCCCGCTTCAAGGCAAACCGCAAGCAGGTCAACGGCGTCTGAAAAATAGCGGTTGAAGTCTTTTCGTTTTTTCTTTATTTTAACCAAAAGAATCTGTTCCGGAATTTTGTAAGAAATTAAAACAAATGTAATAACAAAACACAGCATAAGCAAAGAAGGATTTATGGCAAGAAAAATTAAACCTAAGATGACGGAATATATCAAAAACAGAATTTTTTTGTTTTCAAATTCAAGAATGTTGCTCTCGCCTGAAGGCAAATCTGCACTCATAAGAAGCTTTTTTATTTTGTCCCTGTAATTGTTTGTTTTTAAAGACGCCACCAAAAACGGTTTTATGAAATCCATAAAACTGTAATAAAGCATTCTTGATGTATTTTTGCTTTTTGTGCTCGTTGTTCTTATTCGTGAATAAAGAAGCCTCTCTTGGCCTGAAACCAGCACAAAAACAAGAAAGCCTGTTAATAAACCTATGGAAACTGAAATTGCCTCAATCATTTAACCTCATATCTCAATTGTTAAAACTCTTCTTATTGTAATTACAGCCAAAAGCAAAAGTGCACAAGAAATAAGTAAAATCATGTGCCCTTGCGACGTTGCAACAAGCGGCTTCATATAATCCGGGCTTAGAATAAATAAAACTGCGCAAATTACGGGCGGGATAATTGATAAAATAATCCCTGAAAGCCTGGCTTGCGCGGTTTGGGCGTGTAATTTGCCCGTAAGCTTAAAGCGCTCTCTTATTGTTTCGGATAAAACATCCAAAATTTTTGCCAGATTGCCGCCTATTTCCCTTTGCAAAATAACCGATGTAATAAAAAACCTTAAATCCATGTTGTTTGGCATTGCGCGCGCCAAATAACCCAGCGCCTCTTTCATATCAATACCTAACATCATCTCGTCCAGCGTTCCTTTAAAAATTTCATTGGTGGGTTTTGGCATTTCATTTACTATAATTTCAAAAACACTGTAAATTGAATGCCCCGCCCTCAAAGAGCCCGCTATTAAATCAAGCGTGTTTGGAAGCTGCTGGGCAAAAAGATGCTCCCTTTTTTTAATAAGTGAATTTAAGTAAACAAAGGGAATTAAAGCCCCCAAAAACCCGAAGGGGGCAAGCTTTAGAGAAACAAAAGCCAGAATAATAAAGCCGGTAAGGGCGCAGGTGGCACAAGCTATAACAAAAATATCAATATGCGCGTCAAAACCGGCTAAAAAAAGCTTGTTTCGCACATAGACATTTATAAATTTGAAGTTTTTTAAATATTTTGCCAAAAAACGGTATTTGTATTCGGACGAAAAAGTTTCTTCCGTGCTCTCTTGCGGTGCGCGAAAAGTTTGGGCACGGTTTTTTATGTTATCAAGCCTTTTTTGAAAAACAAGCTCTCCGCCCGTTGTCAGGCTTAAAATCATCATAACGGCAAAACTTATTAAAGCCCCTGAAATAACAGCTATTAAAAACAAACTCATTTTTTCAACCTTTTCAAAAGTTCGCTTCCGTCATTTTTGGCGGCGCGAAGCCTGTCCAGCGCTTCTTTTGAACCTTGTTCGTTATCTTTTATAATTGCTTCAACCAATTTTTCTTTATGGGCTGTGTCATGCCCTCTTTCGCCGCGCATTATTGAATGCCCCGAATCCTTGCTGTCCGCTGAATAACTGTGCTTATATTCCCTGCTAAAAATTGCGCTGTTAACTTCATAACCTTCAAGTTTTGCTTTTTCCAAAAAATTCGGTCTTATGCCTGTTGAGCGGTGATAGCCTATAACATTATTTTTTTCTACCCCTGTTTGCTGCCAAACAAAAATATCCTGCATAACAATAACGCTGCCTTCCATGCCAATTATTTCAGACACTTTGACCACTTTTTTAGAACCGTCCGAAAGCCTTGCCAATTGAACTATTAAATCAACGGCACTTGCAATTTGGCTTCTTATGTTCTTTTCAGGCAGTTCAAAGCCGCTGTACATAACCATGGTTTCAAGCCTGGAAAGCGCATCGCGCGTGGAGCTGGCATGAAGCGTTGTTAAAGAGCCTTCATGCCCTGTGTTCATGGCTTGCAACATATCAAGCGTTTCCTGGCCGCGGCATTCGCCGATTATAATTCTGTCCGGCCGCATTCTTAAACTGTTAATTAATAAATCTCTTGCACTCACCGCCCCCGCGCCTTCAATGTTTGCAGGGCGGGTTTCAAGGCGCACAACGTGCGTTTGTTGAAGGTGCAGTTCCGCAGAATCTTCAATGGTGATAATGCGCTCAGAAGAAGGAATTTTGGCACTGAGCGTATTTAAAAGAGTTGTTTTACCCGAGCCCGTGCCGCCTGAAATAATTATGTTGGCTTTTGTCATAACGGCAATTTCCAAAACTTTTGTAATTTCGCAGGTTAAAGAACCGTATTCAAGAAGGTTTTCCATTGAAACAATATCGGCCTTAAAGCGCCTTATTGAAAGGGAAGGCCCGTCTATCGACAATGGCGGAATAATGGCATTAACACGGCTTCCGTCCGGCAGGCGGGCATCCACCATCGGCGATTTTTCATCAATTCTTCTGCCGACTTTTGAAACAATCCTCTCTATTATACTTCTTAAGTGTTCGTTGTCTTTAAATTCAACGTTTGTGCGGTATAATTTACCGTTTTTTTCAATGTAAACGTTTTTTGGCCCGTTAACCAAAATATCGCTTATGCCTGCATCTTCAAGCAAAGTGTCCAGGGGCCCAAAGCCTTTTGCTTCTTGAATAATTTCTTTTATGAGCCTTTCTTTTTCAAGCTTATTCAGAGGAACGGAAGAAAAATTTGTATAAATCTGATCTTCCACAAATTCGGCAATAAGTTCCTTTTGCTTGTCATCTGAATAAGTTGACCACTTTGGCGTTGAGTTTACTTTTTCAATCAAAAGGTAGTGTAATTTATCTTTAAGGTCGGAAAATTCTTCGCTTACGGGCATTGCCTGCAAAAAATTATCTCCCCCTTGATAATTTTCCCTTTTTTCATTTTTTATATTTAACCTATCTTTTAGTGACAATTTATATTCCTTTTTTGGTTATTTTGTCTTTTTAAAGACATTTAATATATTAAAACTTTCCGGACGCTTTGTGGGTTTTGCGGTATTATCGTATGTAAAATTATCGGATAGAAGCCCTGCAAGTTCCCTAAAACTTTTGGCAACGTTTGAACTGGGGTTAACTTCGCTGACGGGAAGCCCCTTGTTGATTGCCGTTATGATTGTAAAATAGTTGTTCGGAATTTTAAAATAAACAGGGTGGTCCAAAACATCTTCAATATCGCTTATTGAAATTTCATCGTTTTCCATGTGCCTGTTTATTATGATCTTAATTTTATCTTTAGGGTAATCAAGACGCCTAAACAGGTCAAAACACCTTTGGCAGTTGCGCACAGAGGGCAGATTCACAATTGATACAAGAAGAATTAAATCTGAATTGTCAAGTGCCGCAATGGTTTTGCCGTCAAAACTGCTTGTGGTATCAATAATAACGTAAGAAAAAACATTCCTTAAAATATTTATAAGCGTTGTGATGTTTTCTGCCGTAATAACTTCTGCCTGCTCCAAATCCGGCGGGTCTGCCAAAACATACAGGCTTGTGTTTTTGTATTTTTCCAAAGATGAGAGCAAAAACGCCTCGTCAATTCTATCAAGGTTATTAATAACATAGCTTGTGTCAAACGCGGGGTTTAAATCCAAAAAGGTTGTAACATCGCCCATTTGCATGTTAAGGTCAATAAGCGCCACGCGCTCTTTTGTCATATTTGCAATTTCAACAGCCAAATTTGCAGCGATTGAAGTTTTGCCGATGCCGCCCTTATTCGAAAAAGTGGCAATTACCTTGCATTTTGTTGTGTCGTTTATGTTGCCCAAAATTAAATCTTTTAATTTTTCAATTGACGCCACAAAATCTTTTTCAATTAAGGGTTTAAGCAAAAACTCTCTTGCGCCCGCGCGAAGCGCTTTTACAACAAGTTCGGAATTCATATCGTAAGATAAAACAACAATTTTCGTGTTTTTTGAATTGTTTGAAATTTTAACGATAATATCTAAAGCAATTTGCGTATTTTGTGTAATATCAATAATAACAAGGCTTGGGCGGTTTTCGCTTACGTAATTGTAAGCCTTTAGAACATCGTCAAATTCCTGCACGATATTAATGTCTTTAACTTCTTTTAAATAGCTTCGCACAAGCTCTTTTGAGGTTGCTTCAGCATCTATTATAACCGTGTCTATTTTTATACCCATTTGCTACCTATATGCTTTCTTTGCTGTAATTGGAATCAACAATATGCGGAGTTATAAAAATCATAACTTCGCCTTCCTGTTTGTTGTCATCAGAGTTTCTGAAAAAGAAACCTAAAACCGGGATATCGCCCAAAAGCGGCACTTGTGTTTTATTTTTAGTTAAACTGTTATTCAAAAGCCCTGCTATAACAAGCGTTTCGCCGTCATTCAGTTCAACGGACGTTTCAACCCTTCTTGTTTTAAAGCCGGGAATGCTCATGTAATCTGTTATAATGCCCACGGAATTGTCAATTTCGCTTATTTCAGGCGCAAGTTTAAGCCTCACCCTGCCGGATTTTTCCAAAATTTGGGGTTTAAAGTGCAAAATAACGCCCGATTGCTTGAAGGAATAAGCAACCGTGCCGTATGTGCCCATGCTGGAAGGAATCGGAATTTCGTTCCCAACGTTAAAGCTGCCTTCTTCGTTGTCCATAACAAGAAGTTTCGGTTCGGCAAGAATTTTAAAATCGCCCTTTGTTTCAGCCGCCTTAATTCTGAGCGCAAGTTTTGAATTATCTGTTCCAAACAAATATTGAAGCGTGTTTTGGAAAGTAATCTGGTTAAAGGTATCTCCCACGGCTATTGCGGGGAAAATTGAAGAGCCGTTATCACCTATGCCGAAATTTGAAGAAAGTTCACGGGAAAAACTTCTTGAAACTTCCGTCACCTTAACTTCTAAAAGCACTTGTTTTGTGGGGCTTTCAGCCATATCAACCAAATTTATCTGATAGGCTTTGGCTAAATCCATAATTTTATTTTTCATATTTGTCGACGAAACATGTCCCGACAACACGGCAGAAGTGTCATTAAAAATAATTGAAATATCTTCGTTAGGGGCAATGTAATTGAGCGCTTCAAGGAACAGGTCCGCATCTTGCTGGACTATTAAATTGTAAAAAATCGGGTTTCCTTCATGCGCCCAAAAAATTAAGCTTGTAGCGCCCGTTTTTTTGCCGTTAAGCACAATTTCTTTGGGTGATATTACAACAACATCAACAACATCAGGGTCTGTAACCGATATTCTTCTCACATCGTTATCAAATTTAACCACCTGCGATTTGCCCGCAGAACAGTACAGTTTTCTGCTTGAATCAGGCGTTGTATTTTGCAGAATCGGCTTAACATTGCTTTGATTTTCAAACATCGGAACATCGTATTTTAAATCTCTGTATTGCGCAAATGCCAAGGCATTAGCACCTATCAAAACTGTGGTTAAAAATATTATTAAAATTTTAAATTTTATTTTCATACTATTCTCGCTCAAACATAACTTTTGATTTTTTCGCGCCCTCAATTACTTCAACAACATTAAAAATCTTTTCTTCCTTAACGGGTTCAACTTGCTGCGCCACAATGGGTGTAGGCTGTGAAGATGCTACTTCATCGGCAGATATGGGAATATTGGTTGAAAAGCTGTAATTTTCGCCTTCTTTGTGATTTTTTTGCACAAATATAACATCGCCCTTTGATGCTGCGTAAAGAAAATCCATAACATCTTTTTCTTTAATTTCAACAATGATTTTCTTTTCCTGTTTTTGGGGGTTATCTTTAATGCTTAAAATATTGATATTTTTGGCTTTCAAGCGGTTTTCCAGGTTGTAGATATCAACAATGGATGCGTAATTTAAAAATGCAGGGTAATAATTGTAAGGCATAGTAAGCATAATTGCCCTATAACCTACCCGCGGTTCAATATCCATAGTTAAAGCCTGGATGTTAAAATCTTTCACGGTCAAGGGTTTGCCCTTTGGCACATCTTCTATAACCACAAGCCCTATAAGTTCATTAAGGTTGTTATAAGCCCCCTGCATGGGCACTTTAAACTCTTGGGCTTCAACATTTTTGGCGTCCAAGGCTTCACCGTTTTTAATGTCACTTTTGGCAACAACATAAGTGTATGTTTTTTGCTTTTCAGCAGCTTTTGCAACTTCTGTTCTTAAGGTTTGGTTTTGTTCTTTAAGCGCAAAGTTTTCTTTTTCATACATTTTTAAAAAAAGATATACGCACAAAGCCGCTGCAACAGCAAATGCTGTGGCTAAGGCAATTCTCTGTACATTCTTTCTTACCCTCATATTCGGATATTATCCTTTTATATAGCTTTCCACTTACATTGTACTACATTTTTCAAATTATCAAAATTTATTAAGTAATTTGAAGGAGATAAATTTATCCGTTTTCTTTAATAAAATCAACCAAAAGTGCCAAAGCCCTTTTTGCTATATCTTTTTTTATTTTAATTCGTGTTTTTTCTTTTGAATTATACCTAAAAGCCTTGCTGCACTTGGAATTTGCAAGCCCTATATAAACCGTGCCCGCGGGGTTTCTAATGCTTCCGCCCAAAGGCCCTAAAATTCCTGTTGTTGAAAGCGCAAAAGTGCTTTTATAATTATTAATTAACCCGCACGCCATCTCAAGCGCCACCTGTTCGCTTACAACGCCGTGTTTTTTAATTGTTTCAGGGTTCACGCCCAAAAGCTGCGTTTTTGAAGAATTTGAATAAGTGACAAAATTTTGCTCAATAAAATTTGAAGCGCCTGCAATATCAGTTAAATACGAACTTATAAGCCCGCCCGTGCAGGATTCGGCAACGGATAAGGTTGCGCCCGTTGCAGTTAAAAGTTTTTTTGCAGCAGAAACAAAACGCATTGTTACCACACGGGGACATCAAGGTTGTCAAGCAACAGTATATCAAATATTTTGCCCTGATTTATAACAACCTCGTTGCCTTTTCTGAACAAATCTATAATACTGTCACCCACAAAATAAAATCCGCCGCCTATAACGCCGCCCGCTGCCGCAAGCGGAGTCAGCAAATATTCACCGCCCGTGAATAATTTTTCGCCCGATTTAGCCCCCCAGGCTGTTGATTTTTTAACCATATCAACGCTTTTGTGCCAATTTTGCGCAACAGCCCAGCCATAATTGCCGCCGCCTGTAATTCCGCCTTCTTCTGTTAAATCAAATTGGGAACAAATGCCCGCTTTAACAGGCACCTGGCGGCCTGATGGTGTCACAACATGATCAAAAGTTAAATATAAAATTGCAGATCTCGAAAGCCTTTTTGCAGCGTCCACTTCCCTTACATTGCCCCTTACAAGGCTTTGCGCGGGCAAAACAACATTAGAATCAACTTCAACATCTTTCACAACTTTTGCGCTAAACATATCACCCCTTGAAATATTTTCTGTTGTAACGGGCTGCGCCATTTTAAGTTCAATTCTTGTGCCGCGCGGCACTCTTTTTGTTTGTGCGCCGCCTTTAATTTCATACCCTGCAAAAGCAACGCCGCAGAGTGCAAAAGACATTATCAAAGTTAAAATTATTAAAGTTTTTTTCATCTTATCCCTCCCCTATAAATTGTTAACGTATATTTTTCCGAATTTTGCGGATAAATCGTCAATATGGTGAACCAAATAATAAAAAGGTTCTAAATCTTTCTGTCCTAAATCTATCAAAGCACCCCAATCGCTTCTGCTGTGGTGGGATGCAATCATTTTGGCTATTTTTTTGTACCCTGCCGCCATGCAAAGCGTGTAGCCGTATTGGGAGTGCGTAATCCAGTCTTTTTGAAATTCTTCGTTGTATTCAATCAAGCCTGTTTCAATATCCACAGTGTATTCAAACGTTTTTCCGATATCGTGCAAAATGCAGGCGCACATAAGTTCATCTTTTGAAATAATATTGCAAATCTTGGGGTATAAAATTTCTGCAAATTCAATGCATTCAACAGTATGCTGAACCAAACCGCCGATATAATTGTGGTGCATAAGTTTTGCGGCAGGCGTTATTTTAAAAAGTTCCTTGTTTTTTTCTAAGTTAGAAAGCGTAAAGCAGGCAAGGTCTTTATCTTTAAAGTTTTCAACGCAGTCTGTAATTTTTTTATACTTTGCCTCGCGCTCATCTTCGCTTAAGCCCAATTTTGCCTCTTTTACAAGTTCAAGGGCACTTACAAGGCAGTTGTTGTAGCGTTCGTTATAAGATGCGGTTAAAACCTTAACCGTATTGCCTGTTCTGAACATTTTAGGGTCAATTCTGTTCAGGGCTTCTTCCCACAAAATGCAGTTTAGGGTGCTCTCATCGCTTAAATTTTTAAGCTGCAACTTCCCCATTTTCGTGCCTGCCTTTGTATCTCCCACCGCGTAAGTTATAACTTCGTATTTTGCATCTAAATCTAACATAATTAAAATCTATAACAAAAAAGGGCAATACGCAAGATTTTATTATTATTTTGTTTTAAATGTGAATTTGTGTAAACTATCAAAAGAAAAAAGTTCAGTAAAACTTAAGCCCAGAGCCCTTGAAACCTGAAACAGCACTTTAAGGGAAAGGGTCCTTTCGGCACGTTCAATCATGCCGATGTAACCGCGTGAAACATTTGCCCTAAATGCAAGCTCTTCTTGCGAAATACCAAGTTCTTCACGCTTTAGCCTAACAGTATTGCCAAGTTCTTTTGCAAAATTCTTGTACATTTTTGTATTTTCTGTTAAGATACTCTCAGTTGCAACTACTCAGAGTACCGAAAGGAGAAAGTTATGAAAAAGGGTTTTACACTTGCAGAGGTGCTTATAACGCTTGCTATTATCGGCGTCGTTGCAGCACTTACAATCCCAGCGGTTGTTAAAAATTATAAGGCAACAGAGCTAAAAACTCAATTCAAAAAAGCATACAACACAATAAGCGTGGCTTTTCAAAAAACACAGTTTGATTTGGGCGGAATGCCAAAATGTTATATAG
>CAZYYK010000019.1:0-6938 GCA_964651135.1 uncultured Gammaproteobacteria bacterium
AATCAAAGGCGTTATGGCTGCAATGCCTACGCTGACTACAACTAATAGTACCAGTATTTCTACAAGTGAGAAAGCAAATTTCATTCTTTTTATCATTATTCTTTTTTCCTGCTTATTACCATATTATTAAAACCGCTCCGCTATTCCCGCCTGCACCCGCCTTTAAATCTGATATGGCTTGGGTTAAGGCGCTTTTTCTTTTTTCGGGTATAGTGTTTATTATTTGTGTCATTTTTGAGCTCGAGTTACTTTTTGCCAGATAAGATGAGTCATATAATTCAAGCCCCATATTGTAAGTTGAATTTGTATAATATGTTCCTGTTTTTGTAAGATTTGCTATCGAAATTAAATTTGAAGTTTGATTAACACCGTTAGCATCATATATATCGCATCCGTTTATTCTGATAACAGGTATTCCGTTTCTTGGAACAACATCACAGCTTTCTTGTTTTTGGCCTGCTGCGGAAGGGCAGTTTGCCCCTGCCGATAGCAATTTGCAAGATTTTATATTTAAAGGAACCAGGTTATTGGTACTTGGCGAATATCCCCCGCCTGCGGTTACAATATCGCCCACCCTGGTTATTCCGTTACCGCTTGTTGTGCCTATGGTTATTGATATATTCGAACTTATTGACGGAACATATTTTGTAACAAATTGCCCTTGTGAGCCGCTATTTCCCGCCCCGCTTGCAATAATAAGATATTGTGCGGGTCTTTTATCAAGGTTAAATGTGCATGAAGCGGGAGTTTCAACAGGCTTAACGCTTCTTTCGTCAGCGTATTGCTGCTTTAATATTCCGTCATACCAGCAGGCATATTGCCCGCGCACAGCCACAGCTTCAATTTTAGGCCTTGTTTTTGTAATTACGGGCAGCATTGCCAAACCTATTACCATAAGAACAAGCATTGAAATCATTGTTTCAACAAGAGAAAAAGCTCTATATTCATTATTTGCTTTTACCATCTTATAATCACCTCGCCCGCGGTACCTGAGGCTCCGCCATTTCCGCCTTTTCCACAGCCATTTTCACTGTAAGCTGAAACCTCCCCGTTTTTCTCATTACTTGTTGAGGCAATTTCATTTGTGGTTATTCCGCCGTTTGCATATTCTAACACCGTGCTCCCTTGAGTAATTGTCGTTTGGCTTCCGGGGTTTCCTTTTGTCCCGCCTGCACCGAGTGTTACGGTATATGTGCCTTTCATGGAAGGATAGTATACAACTTTGGCTTCGCCCGCGCCGCCGCCCCGCATTGTTGTGGCAGTTCCCCCGCCTGCACCGCCGCCTAAGAGCTGTATTGTGTAAAATTCACGGTTTCCCGAATCTTCAACGGTAAACGTACAGGTTCGTGAATCCTGGGGGGATGTTGGCAAACAGGCGCAGACAAAAGTGCCGCTTTCTTTGCCAAAGTTTATTGTTGCAGCGTTTTTTTTAAAAATAATAGGCGCGACAGAAATAACTATAACAATCATTATAGCCATTGACATTAAAAACTCAGCTATTGAAAATCCTTTTTTTTGCAAGCCTTTACCCGTTTGTTTTATACGCTTCTATACCATGATATACTATATCGGCATTTTTGTAAAATCTTTTAATAATTTTGCCTAATTGTTACATATTTTAATATTCTTAAATGAAGTTTTCAACAAGCTTGTATCTTTACTTATTTGCCCACATGTGTTAAAATTATTAATGAGATGTGGAGGTACAAATGGGCACAAGAAAAAGGGCATTTACTTTGGTTGAACTTGCGATAATGCTTTCAATTGTCGGCGTTCTTCTAATCCTTGCTTTAAGCATTGTAAAAAGCGTAACAAACCAGTACGGAGCACCTTACTATAACGCTTACAATTCTCTTAAAAAAGCTGCCTATAACGTGCTTGCGGATATGCATCAAACACCGCCCAGACCTTTTCCCACTACAAGCAGAGACCTTTGTTCGAGGCTTGCCGAATTTATAAACACGTCTGAAGTGCCAACCTGTACAAATACTGATGTTAACGCCAATGCGGACAATATTGGAAGCCAAACGCTAAGGTTCATTGGCTCGAACGCTTTTAAATATTATATTTCCGCTAAACAAACCAATATTACAATTGGCGGCAAGACAGTGGAATGGTTTGTTATTTATGTTGATATAAACGGCGAAAAAGGGCCTAATTCAGTTCAAAAAGTCAGAAATTCCCTGCCGGATATAATTCCTTTTGCCATTACAACAAGGGGTGAAGTTTTGCCTATGGGTTATCCAACCATATCAACAAAATATATGACGGCAAAGGTTAAATATCCCAATGGTTATAACGCAACTACGGGACAATTAATTGAAGACAGATATTCTGCAAGCACATTTTATTTTGATGCAAAAGGAAAAGCCTGGGGAAGCACCCAAACCGTTGATGTAATTGAAACAATAGATTTTACATCAAGGCTTTCTGCAAATAATTTAGCAAGAAAATTTTATTCCAACCCTGCTGCAAGCGCCATTCAAGGAAGCACAATTCTTCCTGACGGTTACCGCGCCGGCTGTGTTGCAGGGGAATACACTTGCAGAATTATTATAGACAGCTTTATGGGCAGAAGATTTTAATGTTTGATAGCAACTTATATTTGTGTTATTATTTAAGATGATTTTATATAGGGAAATTTATGTCTGAAGAAAGAAAATATACGCCTGCCGAAGAATTTACCAATGCATTTTCTCATGCGCTGGGTGCAATGTTTGCAATTTATGCTATTGTTATGATGGCAGTTTCTTCCAAAACGCCTGTGCAGGCTGCTTCTACGGCAATCTTTGGGGCAACAATGTTTATACTTTTCCAATCATCCACCTGCTACCATTCAATGACAAATGAAACTGCAAAAAAAGTGTTTCGAAGAATAGACCATTCCGCAATTTTTATGCTTATAGCAGGAACTTACACCCCCATTCTTCTTTTGGTTGTGCCTTTCCCCACGTCTGTTGCGCTTCTTGCAATAGTTTGGTATTTGGCAATAACGGGCGTTGTTTTTTCATGTATGACATTAAAATTTAAATATCTTTCCACAGGGCTTTATTTAATTATGGGCTGGCTTTCTATATTTTTGTTTTGGAATATTTGGAAAGCTGCAAGTCATTTAGCTGTTTGGTATTTACTTATAGGCGGGCTGTTTTACTCTCTGGGCTGCTTTTTTTACCTTTCAAAGCGGCGCTTTATGCACTGCATTTGGCATTTATTCGTTTTAGGCGGTGCGGCTATGCATTATTTGTGCATAATGGCATTATTAAAATAAACAATATTTAATAACGTCTAATGCGGCATATTCCCCTTAGACCTTGTAATAATAGCCGTATAACAACAAAAACTTTAAATTAAGTTTTGTAAAATTTATTCAAGCTTTTTATCCTATTTCCCGTTAAATAAAGCTGAAGGGAATTTTTATGCTTAAAATTTCTGACCTTTTTAAAAGAGGCGAAACATATACAGATAAGCAATCTAGCGGCACACCTGTCAAGTTAAATACTCAAACAAAGCTTATACCTGCCCAAAATACCGAAGAACACCTTCAGGAAGCTTCTTTTTCGGAAAATGCAGAAGTTTCCAGATTTTCAACCCAAGAAAGTATTGAGGAATATAAAAAAGAGACCGCCAAAAAATTAGAAGATGAAAACATAGACAAAAGAACCCGTGAAAGAGTTGGAAAATTTATCTACATTGAAGGCAGGGGGGATGACCAGATTGATTTAGAAGCCCTGTGCCAATATGCAAAATCAGATTCAGACAAATGGGATAAAATTGAAAAGCTTATCTATATTGAAGGCAGGGGGGACAGCCAATTTGGCGCAGAAGATATTGAAAAACTTGTTGAATTACCGGATTTTTTAAGTTCCTGCTGGGAAAAAGCATACTCCCTATCTTATGTTGAAGATAGGGGAAATAGCCAATTTGGCGCGGATGAAATTATCCAACTGGCAAATTTGCCAAGCTTTTTAAATTCAGCTTGGTCTGATGCCCAAAGATTTACAGGTATTGCAGGCAGGGGCGACAAGCAATTCAGCGCCGATGAAATTTGCACACTGATAAAATATGATTATGACAAAGTTAAGGAGATGGTCTATATTGCAGGCAGGGGCGGCAAGCAATTCAGTTTTGAGGATATAAAATTTTTAACAAATGTTTACCCCCTTTCCGATTTTGAAAAAGCAAAAAAAATTCTTTGTCTTGATGCGGCGGAAGAAAACCAGCTGGATGCAGACACAATAAGAAAAATTTCTTATTTTGAGGATGAAGCTTTTGAAAGACTTTTAAACAGAAATATTGCTTTAACTAACAGAAGCGGCAAAACATTAAGCTCCCAGGAAATGAGTCAGCTTGCTTTTATGACCGATGATGCCTGGATAAATGCGCAATGCAGAGGACTTTTTGGCGAAGAATACGACCAATATTCTTTAGATCAAATTTGTCTTTTTGCAAACTACAATCCTTTAACTTGGGCAAATATTCAATCCAGAAATTTAATTGACCCTGTTGCCATAAATTCTGATTATTCCTACATATCTGATATGCCAAAAATTGCCGGTTTAAGCGAAGAAAACTACGATTTTTATAACAATAACAGAGAGCTTTGCAAAAAACTGTCTTACGCACAGATAAATGACGAGAATTTAAGTAAAATTAACAAAGCTTTTAAAGAAAGGAATTTGACATCTTATGATGAAAAATTATGGAGTACCATAATTAATTTTTCTGATGAACAGTGGGATATTGTCTTAGAAAAGGGCTTAATAGACAAAGTTGCCTCATATAACTTATCGGATTTTTTGAGCTTATCTGATGAAGAATGGGAAAATATTGAAGAAAGAAAAGTTTTTGAAACTTTGTGTAATAAAGAATTGGGCAGCACTAACAGCGAAGGTGTAACCGTATGGGGAAAGAAAACACCGGCTGATTATGCCCTGGCTTATGCAAAATTTACGGATGAGCAGTGGAGTGCGCTGGAAAAAAAGAATGTTTTATTTAACACAACCTATACTATAAGCGCGCTTGAAACCATTGCGTTATTAAGTGACCAAGAATGGGAAAAATTGCGCGCATCAAGACTGTGTTTTGATATAACGCCGGGCTCTATATCGGCTTTTTTGAAATTATCCGATGATGATATTAAAAAAGCAGAACAAAGAATTGGCCACCTGGATTCATTGGAAATCTTTCTGTCCTCGGGGCTAATATCTTTAACCGACAAAGAGTATGAAATGGTTAAAAGCAGAGATATTAATACCTTGGCCTATTCTGTAGACCAAATTGTATTTTTAGCGTCTTTATCCGATGAAAGCTGGAATTCCATAATGCCGAACGGTATGGGCTATATAAATACAGATTGGAAAAACAGAAACAGAATTATTACAGAATTAACAAAGCTTCCGAAGGAACAAATTGATCGAATAGTCAAGTATGATTTAGTTAGAGCACTTGGTGAAAGCAATATTTTAGACATAATTGAAATTTCCGCCTTTAGCGATAGCCAAATTGAGAATTTTATGACTCGCAATTTGTTTAACCTTGTTAACGAGCTTGAACAAAGCAAAGATTCCGGCTGTGCTTCTTGTGTGGATGATACAAAAGCTATGGCATATCTTTCAAAACTTACTGATGCACAATGGCAAAGTGTTCAAGAAGAAGGGCTTTTGCACTCTTCTTTTAGGGCAGGTGAAATTTATCTTTTGGCAAATATAGATAAAACCGTATGCCAAGAGTATGAAGAAGTTAAAGAATATATAAGTATCCTGGACGAAGCTTCTATTGCCTTATTAAACCAGGGTGTAAAGCTTAAGAATTTAGAAGAAATAATTAATTACAATGAAGTTTCAAAAATAAAAGATATTCCTACTTGTATTACATCTTGGAAAAACAGGGGCATTAACCCTTATAAATCCTTGGCAAAGATGATGTCGCAAGATGACAAAAACGCTGAAGCCGTTAAAATGTTGGTAAGTATGGTACAAAAGGGCGAATTGGATAAAGGCATTTTATCTTTTGCATTTTTAAATGCTTCACTAAGCGAGGATATTATAGGCGATGTTGATTTAATGAGGCAGGCAAAATCAAACCGTCAAAATATTGCCGATTTAATTGTACCGCAATTTCAAACAACACAAGAAGCCGCAGAACAAAGGCAAGTTGGAGATGTTTTTGCCATAGAAGGTGAAAATTACATTTATATCAAAAATGATGACAATTCTACACAGCAGCTTAAAATTTCTAAAGAAACTTATATGAAACTTTTTCCCCCGCTTGAAAGATTTATCTTGCAGCAAGGCAATGTCGGAGACTGTTACTTTGTGGCTTCACTTGATGCAATTAGTTCAAACCCTTATGCAAGAAGCATAATTTTGCAATGTTTTTCGGAAGAAAACAGTAATATAAAGGTTGAATTTCCGAATGGAACCGTAAGCTACGAAGCACCTCTTCAAGAGGCCCTGAATTTGGAAGATTCAGCGGTGCTAATGAAAGGAGCAAGCGGTTTTCAGCTTCTTGAACATCTTTACGGCTTGGAAAATCAAGAAAGTACCATTAAGTATTATTCCGGTATTTATGATTATACAGCTCAACTTGAAGCCGTCAATGAAGAACAGGAAACTTTAGAAAAAAGTTTACAAGGCATGGTACAAGGTTCGCCGGAATATGATAAAACCGTAAAAAGGCTTGAAATTATAAATCAGGCTGAAGAAAATTACTCGCTTTTATTATCTGACGGGGTTTTGAATATGGTTGAAGGTATTGAAGCAGGGAAATACTATGATGGCGCTGAATATTTTGTTATGCAGTATAATGCTAAATTTGAAACTACTGCCGAAGAACTAAGAAATCAAGGAGCGTTTGGCACCGGCGGCACTTTTTGGCTTTTTGGGCTTGAAACATCAGGTATTTTACAAGAAGAGATTGATTTTACCAAAATGCAGGAC
>CAZYYK010000019.1:6948-17059 GCA_964651135.1 uncultured Gammaproteobacteria bacterium
TATAAAGAAAGGTATTTTTGAATTAGGTCTTTCATATAGAAATTACGACTATTCTTTTATACCCAGCCATGCCTATGCCGCTTCTGTTGTAAGCATAGATGAAAACGGCAAGGTGCTTCTAAGGGTAACAAACCCTTGGAATAGTGCTTTTGAAGTTATAATAACGGGCGAAGAGCTTTCCAAATATTGTTCTAACAAAAGGTTAGGATTTTCGTATGCAGAAGTGCCGGATAAAGGAGAATAATTTTGAACACTTACGATATTTTAAAAAAATCTTATGAAAAATTTGTTGAAAAAGTTAATCAAACAAAAAATGCAGCTTCTTTTTCAAGATATTCCATGGAAATAAAATTGCTGGGTAAAATGAAAGAATACGCACAAAAGTTCGGGCTTAGCAAAGAAATTGCACAAATTGAAATAGCCGAAAATAATGCACGAAAATCTTTAAAGGATATGGGCATCACCTTAAAATAATTTTTTATTGATTAAGCTTTTTGAGCGTCCAGGCAATGTTTTCACCCAAATTTTTCATATTTGCCATAGCTTCCCTGTCGTTTAAAACATCGCCGGGCTCCATACCTATGCCAAAATTCCAATATGTTGAACCGACGATTATCATTTCGCACATCAAAAACATGTTGTGTATGCTTGATTGAACTGCTGCACCGCCGCCGCGCCTTTGTGCAATAACGGCAGCGCCTATTTTTCTTTTCAAAAGCCCGCCGTTTGAATTTGAAACAACGCCTGTTCTGTCAATTAGTGCTTTAATTTCAGCCGACATGCCGGAAAAATAAGAAGGTGTGCCCAAAATTAAGGCGTCAGCGTCATAGATGTCTGCCAAAACATCATTTAAAAAATCATCACCAAACACACATTTTCTATTTTGCATTTTTCTGCAAGCCCAACATCCGCGGCAGTCGTGAATATTTTTTCCGCCAACTTGTATAATTTTTGTTTCAAAACCTTCTTTTTCCAGCGGTTCTAAAACTGCCTTCAGCATAATTTCCGTATTACCGCCTACTCTCGGGCTTCCGTTAATTGCAACAATTCCCATGTAATCTCCTTTTATTCTAATTATAGATAAAATGGAGACGGCGAGAGTCGAACTCGCGTCCAAAATGACACCAAGCAAACATCTACGGGCGTAGATACTTATTATCTCAACTAACCAAGGCAAGTTATCACAACCTGAGGTTAGCCAAAGCTTATTTTTTAAAAGACAAGCAACTTTTTGAGGCTTTTCCTGGCGCAAATAGCCTCATTTTCGCGCCGAACTTGCATAATTACCTTACAGCTTAGCAAGTTAAAGCTGCAAAGTGGCTGCACCTAGTGTTAGGCTGCTTGTAGCGCTCTTTGAGCGAAAGCATTTTCAGCATTAATAACGTTGTTAGCGTTTATTTAATTTCTTGTTTTTAACGTGGAACAGCCCACGACTCGCAGTTTGATTGATATAAACACCTTGTCAAATCCAAAGCGTCCCCATATTTCAATGTTCGATTTTCATATATATTATAACACAGAATATGAACCCAGCAACCTGTATGAATCGCAAAGTTTTTCAATTTCTTTGATTGCAGGGGCAATTTCCTGTATGCCTTTATCAATGTCCGCAAAAAAAACGTAATCCCCAAGCGTTTTTTTATCCGGACGCGATTCAAGATATATTAAATTTAAATCATATTTTTTAAAGACTTCCAAAACTTTTAAAAGTGCCCCGGGTTGATTTTTAGTTGAAAAAGCAATAGATGTGCGCGTTTGGCTTAATTTTTCTTGCACCTTTTTTCCTATAAGCGCAAAGCGTGTTTGATTATCTTTGTTATCGTTGATATTTTCTGCAACAATTTCCATTTCATACATTTTGGCGCAAAGCCCATTTGCAATTGAGGCATAAGTATCATTCAAATCTTTCAATTTGCACGTGGCGCTTGATGTTGAATTTGCACTTAGAATATTTATATCATTGCCGAAATTATCGGCAATAAAATTCTGACATTGGCTTAAAGCCTGCGGGTGGGAGATTATTGTTTTGATATTTTCCATTTTACCCTTTGATATAAGGCAATGTGCCACAGGGATTGACGTTTGTGCCAGTATTTCAACATCCACAGGCGCTGTTAGGATGTTGTCAACCGTTTCTCTGACAACGCCTTCAACCGAATTCTCAATGGGCACAACCGCAAGGCAGTTGTTGTTTTTATTAAACTGTTCCAAAACTTTTTTTATGGTTGAAACAGGCTCGCAAGGGCATTTTATGCCAAAGTGCCCCATAAATTTTTCCATTGCAATTTGAGCGTATGTGCCCGAAGGGCCTAAAAAAAATATTTTTGTGGTATTATTGAACATGACACAATTATAGCATAAATTTTGTTTGAAAATTGAACAAGGGGCGTTAGCGCAGTTGGTAGCGCGCAACACTGGCAGTGTTGAGGTCACGGGTTCGACTCCCGTACGCTCCACCATTAAAAATCTTACGCTAAATAATTTCTTCCCCTTGATCTTGCAGAATCTACCTTTTTATTCAAATATTTTCTGTAATAATCATATGAATATACAAAAGAGCCTTCTCCCCAATATAGCGGTGGTTCTTCTGTTACGTTACGATCATAGCTGTAACCCATCTTTTCCAGTAATAATCTTGAACCTCGTCTAACAGGACAAGCTTCAATATATTTGGTTTCAGGATAATTTTCTTTTACATATTCTTCAAAAACTCGGCATAATTCTGTACCAACCCTTTTATATCTTTTAGGACATTTTGTTTTATCTCCATATTTTTTAATTGGGGAATTAAAATCACAACTTGATTCTTCATAGATATTTGCATAGTTGTTATAAGAAATACTTGCATATCTTGTTTTTGCCTCATCATAACCTATGCCGGCTTTTAATATACCAATATCATCAAATTCTTCATCTGTAATTAATATATGAATTATTTGATTTTCCCCTGCTTCTCCTTTACCAAGAAAAGCATATCCCGTCAAGGGATTACCATCTTTGTCCAAAAGAGTAACATTACAATGATAGTTAAATCCCGCTTCAGTTATTTCACCGGGGATGTTTGCGGGCGGAACGCTTTGAGCACCTTTAAATGAAATTTGAGATTTTTTAATGTTGTTTACATTTAGCAATGGGTAATAATGTGGGCTAATACCGTTGTTTTTAGGTTGATTGATAGTCAATAAATTGTTATTAATAGAATTTTTGAATCTAATTTGTGAATTTTTGAACAAAGATTGGCTTGAATTAATTCCGCAAATTTTCATAGGTCTTTCTTTCAATTAAATAGTCAACACCTGTATAATAAAAGTAAAAAAAATAAAATTTGCTAATCTTTTTTATATAAAAACTTTTGCTGCCTAAAATATAAGCGCCATTTACGTATATTTTTATTTAACTCTAATAAAAATAACCCTCTTTGTGTTGAAGTAGGGGGGAGGGGTATTTTTTTATTTTTTATGTATAATTATAATGTGAATAATAAATGATAGGAGGAATTATGCCTGAATTTTCTAACCCTTTTGTTGCAATGAATGCACCAAGAAAACTTACCAAAGACGAACTTGTTAGAACAATAAGATTGAATATTGCTGCTGAATATGAGGCAATACAGCTTTATGAACAGCTGCATGATTCCATTGATGACGAACTTGTTAAAAAGGTTCTTCTTGATATTGCCGACGAAGAAAAAGAGCACGTGGGCGAATTTATGCGTCTTTTAAAATATCTAAGACCCGATGAAGAAAGTTTCTACAAAGAAGGCGAAGAAGAAGTTGAAGATATGATGAAAGAGCTTAAAAAATAAAAATTTTTGCTGCCTAAACTATAGCCATCATCAAAAACTTTTAAATTTTTCATGCTATCATTTAAAAGAAAAATTATAAGGAGAGCATTATGTTTAAAAAAATATTTTATTTTGTGTTAGCCATATTAATAGCCTTGCCGCTTGGCGCCTGCACAAAAAGATATAAAAATGTTGATGAATACCATAAAGATATGAGCAAAAAAATTTCGAAAATTCAAAATATTTCTTATGATATGACCACAAGTTTTGCCGATCAAAATATCAAAAGCAAGGTTTTTGTGAAAGGCAATAAAATGCGTACGGAAATGACTCTTCAAAATGATACCCAAACCCTAATTGCCATAAGCGACGGCGAATATATTATTAACTATATACCTAAAATGAAAATGGCAACAAAAGTGAAAATCAAGCAAGAGGAGGCGAAAAACCCAAGAGATTGGGGTGCAGAAGGGCTTGAAGGCTATCAGTTGGGTGATAAAACCGTAAAAAACACCTATGATTGCCAAATGGTTTTCGGAAAAACAAAAAACGCTGAAAGAGAATTTTGTGTAAGCAATAAATATGGAATACTTGTTTATGCTAATTCAAAAATAGGCAATTCCGAAGCGGTAATTAACGTAACAGATATTAAAACCGATAAACTTGACGAGGGCTTATTCGAATTGCCGCAGGGCATAAAAATAATCAATGTTGAAAAATAATTTTCTAATTTGTCCTTGGCAATTGCAGTTTTACTAAGCCGTTAGTAACTTTTTCAATTGTGTTTACAATATCCTGCGGATAATCATTATAGTCTCTTAATTCTCCGCTTCTTATTCTTTTGCCCACTGCGTATAAATAATTTTGTAAATTATGCGGCATACTTGGGTTCATTTCAATCCATTCCGTGTAAGGTCTTTTCTTTCTTCGCTGGTTGCAATCGTCACAGAAAATAATAAAATTTTCGGTGTTATCTTCCTTGTAAAGCTCACTTTCTTTTTTACCCCATTCATTTGTGCTTCTTGGAATAATATGTTCCGTTGTTGCCAAACAGGGTTTTAGCAGCCTTTGGGCTATTTCTATTTCGCTTCTCTTATCTTTAGAATATTTAATTAAAAACGCACCTATATCCAATCTTGATGTCGGCAGTTTTTCAGCTTCCTGTACTATCCTTGCATAAACCTCGGGATACGATGAGCCTTTTGCCATATCTTGTAAGTTCGATATAAATGTTTTTCTTTTAAATTCTTCTTCTCTGGATCTTACGGTATTGGCACTGTTATTTATAAATCTTTGCAGATATGCCCTGTCTCCGTTACTTAATTGTTCGCCTATTGCATTAATTTTATCTAAAATTTGTATTTGTTCATCCTCAAGTTTTGCCCTTGTTCCCTGGTTTGCTATTTTTACAAGCTGGGCTATACCGGCCTCCGGATTATTTTTTGAATATTTTATAAGTTCATCAACTACAAGTTTTTCAGTAGGGTCATAGTATTTATAATGTTTTGTCAATTCTTTTGCCAGTGCTTCCCCTGTTTTTGATGCAATATTTTCTGAAAAATAGTAAAATTGGCTTGATGTTAAAGTTTTTTTGCCGCAGCAAGCGCAGGGTAACCCTTTCTGTCTTTTTATTTCAAAATCGGTAGACCACTTTGGCACGCCCTTGAATGAGGGTGGCTTCACAAAGGTGTCTTTTCTTAATTCTTGTCGTAAATTCGGTTTTGTATCGGGCGTAAACTCTCTTATATTCCTAACAGACAGAGGATTAATTTTAGGTAACACGCCGATACGCAAGCTTTCTAACATTGTTTTACCTTAAAAGTCTATATTAATAGAAAGCATGAAAAAAAATTTTTTTGCTACTCATATCTTAGGGCGTCAATGGGGTTTAATAAAGATGCCTTGTACGCAGGGTAATAGCCAAATGTAACACCTATAACAGCCGAAAAACCCAAAGCCAAAAAAACCGAAAAGGATGTTACAACAGTGGTCAGGCTTGAAAATAAACTTATTAACGCCGAACCCACAAAGCCTGTTATAACCCCGATAAGCCCGCCTGCAATGGATAAGAGCAGGGATTCTATTAAAAACTGTTTCCTTATATCGCTTGCTTTGGCGCCAATTGCCATTCTGATACCTATTTCTTTGGTACGCTCGGTTACCGATACCAGCATTATGTTCATAATGCCTATACCGCCCACCAGAAGCGAAACGGAAGCAATTGAGCCTAAAAGAATTGTCATTGTCATAACCGCTGTTTTCATTGTTTCCATCATTTGCGTCAAATTGCGCACGCTAAAATCGTCTTCCTTATTTTTACCTATTCTGTGCCTTACCCTTAAAAGTTCTTCTATTTCTTTTTGGGCGGATGTAACGGTATCTGTTGAAGAGGCCTTAACATTTATCATAGTAACGGTTCCGGGGAATTCTTCGCCAAAAAGTTTACGCTGAGCCGTTGTTATGGGGATGAAAGCTGTATCGTCCTGGTCTTGCCCCATGCCGCTTTGCCCCTTTTTCTTTAAAATGCCCACAACCTTAAACGGTACGCCGCCCATTCTTATTGTTTTATTAACAGGGTTCATATCGCCAAAAAGGTTTAGCGCAACGGTTTCCCCTATTATTGTAACTTTTGCCATGTTTTTTAAATCTTCATTCAAAAGGTTTCTGCCGTCGGCTATTTCCCAATCTCTTACGTGAATATAGTTGGGAGTTGTGCCGATAATGCTTGTGGACCAGTTTTGGTTTCCGTATGTCAGTTGCTGCACGCCTGAAACTTGCGCTGCCACAAGGGATACAGAAGGGCAATTTTCTTCTATTGCAATTACGTCTTTATTTGTTAATGTGGGTTTTGTGCCTGCCCCCATGCGCACGCCGCCCGATGTGGTGGAAGAAGAGCGCACCATTAAAAGGTTTGAGCCTATGCTTGAAAGGTCATCCGTAATTTTTTTCCTTGCGCCCGAACCCACGGCAAGCATTATTATAACGGCACTCACCCCTATAATTATGCCCAAACTTGTTAAAATTGAGCGCATTTTATTCACTTTTAGGGAATTTAGCGCTATTTTAAAAGTAGATTTAAAATCAATCATCTTGTTGTCACCTCATCGGCTATAATTTTGCCGTCTTTAAAACGCACAATTCTTTTGCAAAATTCGGCTATATCTTTTTCATGGGTCACAATTATAATAGTTTTTTTCAACTTTTCATTCAAATTTACAAAGAAATTCATAATATCCACACCTGTTTTCGTATCCAAATTCCCGGTGGGTTCATCTGCCAGAATAACGGGCGCGTCATTCACAATAGCACGTGCTATTGCCACCCTCTGCTGCTGCCCGCCCGACATTTGATTGGGGTGGTGAAATTCCCTTCCCGAAAGCCCCACAATTTCCAAAGCTTCCATTGCC
The DNA here is from genome assembly GCA_964651135.1 of uncultured Gammaproteobacteria bacterium. Lineage (GTDB taxonomy): Bacteria > Cyanobacteriota > Vampirovibrionia > Gastranaerophilales > Gastranaerophilaceae > CAYYBA01. The sequence continues at coordinate 14,140 of CAZYYK010000019.1, forward strand.
TTTTTTCTTCTTGCCTCCTCATCAATGCCCTTATAAATCATTGGCAGCTCAACGTTTTCAACAGCGCTTGTACGCGATATCAAATTAAAACCTTGAAACACAAACCCCAGCTTTAAATTCCTTATTTGCGAAAGTTTATCTGAATCAAGCAAATTCACATCAGTTCCGTCCAAATAGTACTCGCCGCTTGTGGGTTTATCCAAACACCCCACAAGGTTCATGAATGTTGATTTTCCCGAGCCCGAAGGCCCCATAACCGCAACCATTTCACCGTCTTCAATGCTTAATGATACATCATCAAGCGCATTAAAGCTGCTTTCGCCCATGTTGTAAGTTTTTATTACATTTTTAACTTCTATTACTGCCATTAAAACCTTATCGGCGGTCGTCCGCCCCTGCTGCTTTTTTGCGTTTCATCACTTTTGGCACCCGTTATAACAATATCGCCTTCTTTTAAATCTTTGCTTATAACTTCCGTTCTTCTGTCATCGCCTATGCCTGTTTTGATATCAACTCTTTTAGGCTTCTTTTTTTCCATAATCCAAATGCCGTGCGTTTCAAATTTTTCCGTATTATCCGCGGGTGAGAATTTTAATGCGGAATTTGGCGCACAAAGCACGTCTTTTTTCCGGTCGGAAATAATTGAAACATTTGCGCTCATCCCGGGCTTTAATTTTAAATCTTCATTGTCAACTTGCACCAAAACAGTGTATGTTACAACGTTTGAAACGGTTGTGGAAGACAACCGCACCTGTGAAACACGCCCTTTAAAAACCTCATCAGGGTAACCGTCAAGCGTATATTCGGCTTCCTGCCCTTCGTGCACTTTGCCTATGTCTGCTTCGGATACGCTTGTTTCAATTTGCATTTGGGTTAAATCCTGCGCAACGGTAAAAAGTTCCGGAGTTTGAAAACTTGCCGCAACAGTCTGCCCCACATTTACCTTTTTGGCAATAACTGTTCCGTCAACCGGCGAGGTTATTTTGGTGTATCTTAGATTTGTTGTGGCTGTTTTGTAAGAAGATTTTGCCTGTGCAATTTGTGCCCTTGCAGAGCGCAATTGTGCCAAATCTGATTCATAAGTGTACTGTGCCGCGTCAAGTTCGCTTTTTGATATAAAATTTCTTTTATATAAATTTTTGTACCTGTCGTAAGTTAATTTATTGTTTTTTGCCACAGCCTCAATTTTTTCCAAGTTCGCCTGCGCATTATTAATATTTGCCTGCGCGTTTGCAACCTGTGCGTCTAAAAGGGAAGTATCTATAAGGGCCAAAACCTGGCCTTTTTTAATTTTTGAATTGTAATCTACATATATATCGGTAATAAGGCCCGAAATTTGAGAACCTATGTTAATGGTGTTAACCGGGTTAATTGTGCCTGACGCTTCCACCACCTGCGTTATTGTACATTTTTTTAACGGCGCTGTTTCATACTGTACAATTTTTTTCTTTAATTTTAAGAAAATTCCCAAGCCGATAACTATTAAAAGTATTATTATCACAGCCGCTATAATTATTCGTTTTTTCATTTTCTCTCCTATTGCTTTTTATCCTCAAACGATGTCATAACGGAGTTTGTATCATCAATTAACCCCATTGCCACCTCAAGTTTTACTTTTGCTACATTATAATCGTATATTGCTTTAACATAAGCCTGCTGAGCCTGGTTATAGTTAACTTTTGCGTCTTGCAGTTCTATAAAGTTTCCCAAACCAACTTGATAGCGCCCTTCTGCAAGTTCCAAATTTTCAAAAGTTGTTTGAACCTTAACTTTGTGCAGGGGAATTTTCTTTTCAAGCTGCTTTAAATTAACATAATCATCTTGAACTTCAAAATATATGTTTTGTTTTAATAAATCTATGTCATTTTGCGCTAAACCCAGCTCTGCCTTGCTTTGGTCTATTTTATATTTTATCTGCATTGTGTTTCCTATGGGAATATTCAAATTTGCGCTGTAATTATAACCGTTTGTAGAAAGGTGTTCCAAATTTCTAAAAGACCAGCCCGCATTTGTGCTTAATTCCGGAAAATATTCCCTTTTTGCATATTTTAAACTTTCTTCCATAGCACTCAGCGTTGCTTCATAAGACTTTAAATCAGGCCTGTTTGCCATTGCGGAGGCAAGGCATTCTTCAAAGCTTTTAGGATATTCTTTAAAAATATAATCTTGAAGCATGTCTGTTTTTTGAATGGCTATTGAATATACTTCCCCTTCCTTAAATTCGGGCAGGGAAACTTCTTCTTTTATTAAATCCGTGTCGAAAACTTCAGTGTTAATTGCACCCTGGTTTTGCGTTCCTTCTATATAATATGCGGGCTTACCCGCGATATACATAGAATTATTAAGCTTTATAGCCGCATTTTGGTAAGTGTTTTTGGCACTCACAAGGCTTATTTTTGCCTGGCTTAAATTCACTTCCGAGTTAACCAAATCTATTTTAGACCTTAAACCTTCTTCAAAAAAGGCTTTTGTCATTGCATACTGTCTTTCATTTATATCAACATAAGCTTCTTCAACTTCTTTACTTGTTTTTGCGGCAAGAACACCGTAATATGCGGTTTTAACATTATAAACAGTATCCAAAACAGCATTGTCCAGGTCAAACTGTGATGAAATTTCATTAAATTTTTGCATGTTAATTTTTGCCCCTGTTTTGCCAAAGTTATAAATTAACTGCTTCAAAGTTGCGCCTGCACTGTAATAGTTATCTGTTCCGGGCTGGTTGTTGTCTCCCTGCCCGGAAAAACCGCTTGAAATGTTGAAAGTCGGAAAATAATCCGATTTTGCCTGCCCTACCCTGCTTTTAGCAAGCTTCACACGGTTTTTTGCCATTTTAACGTTTGGGCTGTTATCCAGAGCCATGTTGATACAATCTTCAATTGTTAATATTTTGTTCTCTTGCGTTTCTTGAAGGGCAAAC
>CAZYYK010000019.1:17069-18248 GCA_964651135.1 uncultured Gammaproteobacteria bacterium
AGAACCCAGAAAAAAAACAATAATAAGCAGAAAGATGATGTACCTGTTTGTTTTTACCATAATAATAATATACGCACAGACTTATCTTATGGCAAATTTCTTAATATTATTAACGGCAGCGAATTTTGGCTATCTGAAAGAACTTACCCCGCCCGCGTTTGCAGGGGTGTAATAATGCGAATTTTGTTCTTGTACGCTGTAAGTAACAGAAGCCGCGGCCGCAGCCCTTGGAGGACGGTTTGGCGGCGGGTTTGGAGCATGGATTACAAAATAGTAACCGTAGTAATATCTGCTTTGAGTGTAGGTTGAAGTGCAGGAATAATCGTCATTTCTTCTGTTTAACGTACATTTTTCATATTCCCTGCATCTTCCGGCACGCGCATAAACGCATGTTACATACTGCACGCACTTTCCGCCCACGGTTTTTGTGCAGTTGTATTTTGAAAAATCTTTGCCGCCCGGATATTCATAAGCAAATGCAGGTAAAGACATTAATATAAATAACAGCAGTAAAACTTTTTTCATATTTTCTCCTTGCCTTCAGCCATTTATAGTAAAACATGAAGATACTATAAAATGCCGATATTTTCTGTTTTCTTAACAAAACTTATTTCCCTTGTCACTGTTTAAAACGATGTTTAAGCGTTTTGTGTTCATTTTAATTCAGGAACATTACCTACTGCCGTGCGTCTGTTATAAAGAATAAACTTTTGTAACAAGAAATTTAAAAATATTGTTGCAATTATTTTTTCTTTGTTTTAAAGTAAATAAAATAGCTGGGCGGTTTTAAAAAATTAAATAAAAAAAGTTTTAAAAAACGCTTGACAACAGAAATTGAAATGGTAATATAATTATTACGCACTCTATTAGAAAAGAGTGTTTTTAATAAGGAATGGCAAAATATTTTTTTCCTGCGCTTTATATAAAAGAAAGTTTCAACCGAACATTGAAAATAGAATAATCTTGAAGTGAGGTTTGATAGAAAGCAAATTTGCAGTATCAAAAATCATTTCAAAACATAGTAATACAAACGACAAATACCTGTTGATTTATTTAAAACAACGGACAACTTTATTGAGTCAAATCACTCTATCTAGAGTGTCAGACATAAATTTCTGACAACGGAGAGTTTGATCCTGGCTCAGGACGAACGCTGGCGGCGTGCTTCATACATGCAAG
>CAZYYK010000020.1:0-18027 GCA_964651135.1 uncultured Gammaproteobacteria bacterium
CTTTAGAATGACAGTGCCGCCGCTTGAGGATGCAAAATTTCTTATAGAAACGCTTAAGCCGCGCAATTTGCTTGTTTTTGATATGGACGGTGTTCTTTTTGATGTGACGAATTCCTACCGCTGCGCCATTGAAAAAACATTTGAACATTTTGCGTATAAAAAATTGCAAAATAACGAAATTCAAGAAGCAAAAAACCTTGGCGGGCTTAATTGCGACTGGGATTTAACTGAATTTTTACTTCAAAAACACGGCGTTAAAACCCAAAAAGCAAAAATAATTGAAATTTTTCAAAAATATTTCTTTAACCCGAAAAGTGAAGCCTCTAAAGGGCTTATAGATAATGAGAAACTTTTAATTGATAAGATAAACATATCGAAACTGGCACAAAGCTATGATTTAGCTATATTTACCGGACGCCCCAGGGACGAAGCTTATTATTCGCTTGAAAAATTCGGCATTTTAAAATATTTCAATATCATTATAGCAAAAGAAGATTTGCCAAAAAACCGCCAAAAACCTTACCCAAACGGCTTAGAGATTATAAAAAACAGCTGCATGTGTAAAGAAATATTTTATTTTGGGGACACGGGCGATGATATGATATGCGCTAAAACGGCAGGAGTTAATGCGGTGGGGGTTTTGCCGCCTCAGGAATACAAAGATGCAAAATACAAAAAACATCTTATGGACAAAGGCGCATTATGGGTGTTAAATAATATAAACGATATTTTAAAGGAAGAAAAATGAGAAAAATTACAAAAACAAGGGAAACAAAAGAAACAAAAATAGCTTTAACTGTTGACCTTGACGGCAGCAGGAAATACCAAATTTCAACAGGGGTAAACTTTTTTAACCACATGTTGGAACAATTTGCCTACCACAGCGGGTTTGACATAACTCTTGATGTTAAAAGTTTTGACAGCGATTCTCATCATTTAATTGAAGATGTTGCAATAACCTTGGGGGGCGCCATTAAAGAAGCTTTGGGCGATAAAAAAGGCATAAACCGTTACGCAAAAGAAATTCTTCCAATGGATGAAGCCCTTGTAATGAGCGTTATAGACATATCAGGACGCCCTTTTTGCAAGGTGGATGTTGATTTAAGGGATGAAAAAACATCCGATTTTGAAACTGTTTTGTTGGCGCATTTCTTTAATTCTTTGGCTCAAAATGTGGGTATGGCGCTGCACATTAAGCTTTTAGAAGGTTTTGATGCGCACCACATAATTGAAGCGGCATTTAAAGCAACCGCGCGCGCACTAAAAGATGCGGTTAAAATAAATCCCGCTGAAATAAATGAAATACCTTCGACCAAAGGCTTGCTTTAATCTTCGTCGTTGTTAATTTGTGAAGACATAAAATCCGCCCGCGCATTCAAAGAATTAACAAAATGCGTGTAGCGTTCCATTCTAAGCTTCAGCCACCCCAACATTGAACTGTCGCCTCTTATTTTAACCGTTCTTGTTTGGGCAAAGCGCTTGTGTTCAATGCTGTAATTTTCTTCAAAAAATGTCTGGCACTTGCAATTAAGCTCTTCGATAAGTTCGTACAAGGTTGTAAGCCAAGCCGAATGAACTTTTAATTCATCAATTTTGTATTCAAGAATCATTTTTATATCCTTTTTGCAAAATAAGCTTATAAGATGAGGAGACGGCATTGCATAGTGTGCCTTTTTATTTTAACATATTTATCGGAAACTTCTAGAGTATCTTTAGAGTTTGGTTAAGTTTTGTTAACTTTTGCGTATTTTTTAGCTATAATATTAACAGATGAACAAGGTATTCAAAAACAATAATATTATTTTTAAAAATGCTAAATTTGCAAGAAGTTTTTCTGAAAAGCTTGCGGGGCTTATGTTTCAAAACAAGCCTCAAGAATTTGACGCCTTAATTTTTGAAAATGCTTTTTGGATACATTCCTATTTTGTATTTTTTAAATTTAGCGCAGCATATCTGGATGAAAATTTCAAAGTTATAAAAACGGATGAAAATATCAAGCCCTTTTGTTTTCTAAAGCCTGTTTTTGGCTCAAAGTATGTTGTGGAATACTGGGGCGGGCAGGAAATTAAAAACGGTGATATAATGGCTTTTGAGGGGAGTTTAAATGGATAGTAAAATTTCTCAAAAGCTAAAAATAATTCCAAAAATGCCCGGATGTTATCAGTTTTTGGATAAAAACAGTGAAATTATCTACATCGGAAAAGCCAAAAACCTTTCAAAGCGCGTTTCGAGCTATTTCAGAACACACAAAGATTCCCCCAAACTTCAAGTTTTAACACCGCAAATTTGCGATATAAAATGCATTGCAGTTGATAATGAGGTCGAAGCGCTTATTTTAGAAGCTCAACTTATTAAAAAACATAGCCCGAAATATAATATTTTACTTAAAGATGATAAAAAATTCCCTTATTTTTTAATAACCGATGAAGATTACCCCAGAATTATTGTTGCAAGAAAAGCTAACAAAAACATCCAAAAAGGCAAGTATTTCGGTCCTTTTACGGATGCACGCGCAATGCATGCAACTTTGGAAATTTTGCAGAAAATATTTCCCCTAAAAAAATGCAAAACCCCAAAATTTAATTCACGCCCCTGCCTGTATTACGATATGGGGCAATGTTTGGCGCCCTGCCAGGGCTATATAACGCCTGTTGAATATAAGAAAATACTTGGTGATGTTGAACTTTTTTTAAACGGAAAGCAAAATGAACTTATTAAAATACTCAAGGCGCAAATGAAAAAAAGCGCCCAAAAACACGAATATGAAAAAGCAAAAACTTACAGGGACGGTATTTCGGACATCAAAACCACAATGGAAAAACAAAAAGTCATAAGCGAAAACAAAAAATTAAATGAAGATTATATTGCTGTTGAAAAATCGGAAAACACTTATTGCGCCTGCATTTTAGAAATAAGAGAAGGAAGGCTTATCGGCAAAAAAGATTTTGAATTCCGCCAGTTTGCAAACAACACTGAAGCAGAAGTGATTGACGCCGCTTTAAGGGAATATTACGGGCTTTTGGAAAATATGTCAATGGTTAAAAAAATATTTGCAAACGTTTTACCTGACGATAAAAATGTCTATGAAAACTGGCTTTCGGGCTTATTTGGCGAAAAGATCTCAATTTCTCTTCCAAAAACCAAAAAACAGCACGATATTATGGAACTTGCCTCTAAAAATGCAAAAATAACCCTTGAACAGAGCAAATTAAAAGAGCTTATGGATTTGCAGAACGATTACAATAAAATAGGTTCATTGCTTATGGAAAAGCTGAATTTGAAAACTTTTCCGCACACAATTGAATGTTACGATATTTCACACATTCAAGGCACAAACACCGTTGCTTCAAGAGTTACTTTTTATCAGGGGCAGCCCAAAAAAAGTCTGTACAGAAGGTATAAATTGCGCACGCTTCAAAAGGGCGAAGTTGACGATTTTAAAAGCATGCGAGAAATTTTAACCAGACGCTTTAAAAGAATAAAACAGGGGTATGATACAGCCCCGGATTTAATTATAATAGACGGCGGAAAAGGGCAGCTTTCAAGCGTTTTAACTGTTGCAAAAGAACTTGACCTAAATTTAAATATAGTATCTTTGGCTAAAAAAGAGGAAGAAATTTTTACACCAAATTCAAAAAAGCCTGTAATTTTTCCCCTAAATTCGGCGGCATTGCACCTGTTTCAGCGCATAAGAGATGAAGCCCACAGGTTTGCAATAGCCTATCACAGAAGTGCGCGCACAAAAGAAATGTTAAGATAAAAACACAAGAGGGTTGAAAAAAAACAATTTTATGCTACGATGGTCGTAAACATTTTGTTAGGAGTAATTAAAATTGATGAATTTAAGACATGGTTCTCTTGAAAGCAAAATCTTAAATGCTTTGTGGGAACTGGAAAAATCGGGCGTTTACAAGCATAGTGTAAAAGAAATAACGGATTTGATAAATAAGAATCAGCCACAAAAAAGAGCTTACACAACCATAAAAACCGTTATGGACAGAATGTTTGCAAAAGAGCTGCTTTTAAGGGTTAAACAGGGTAAAAAATTCTTTTACAGAAGCGCTTATTCTTATACGGATATTATAAAAATGTCTTTGGAAAAAATTGCCCACCAATTTTGTGGCGGTGATATGGCAAAGCTTTTGCGCATTAACCAGCTTGTCTGCGAAAAAGAGCTTTTAAGCGTAAAATCATAGGTAATTAGAGTGCAGGAACAAACAGATAAAGTATTTGTTGCAAATTTAATTAAAAATGTATTAACAGAAAATATTACTGTTTTGGAAGCATGCGGGCTTTTCCCTAAAAATTTGGATGACAAAAGCCTTGCGGCAGCTTTTCATGCGCTTATGCACAGAGAAGCCGATGAAGACATAAGAGCTAAAAGTTCGCTTTACAGAAGCGAACAAGACGACTATTTGCTTTATATAGCCCAAACGCTTGAAAAAGATGAACCTTTGCCTCAAAATATAATAAACAAGTACGCCAAATATTATAACAGTGCACCCATATACCCTAAAATGACAAAGAAAAATATAATAGAAAGGTTAAAAAAAATTATAAACTTATGAAAAAAGCGCAAACAATAATTGAATTTTCAGCAGCATTTATAATGCTTATACTGCTTCTTTTTATTATATTGGATGCGGCAATGTACTGGAGAAGCAATTGGCAGGTGGAAACAGCGGCCAATGAAATTATGGCAAAATTGCAGCTTGCGCCGGGCGATAAATGTTTGGAAGAAACAGTTTTGCCCGTTTTACAAAACCAATTTAAAGATTTTACATTCACCTGCCTAAACCCTTCTGCAAAAATAATTTCCTGCAAAAGCAGCGCAGAGCTTGAGGGGGCTTCAAAATTCATATTTCAGGCAGATTGCGCCGATTCCGCAAAAAACAATATTCGAATTACGCTATCGCAAAGATACAAAGGGGCTTTAATTTTTCGCAAACCCATAACAATTTTTTCAAGCCCGAATGCCCAAATTCAAAAATTTTAATAAATTAAACTTTATGGTAAAATTTATTAAAAGGAGCGAAAAATGAAAAGCGTTGATATTGTAATTCCCGTCTACAATGAAGAAAAAACTATCAGAGAGATTTTAAAAAAGGTTGAAAATGCGGATTTTTGCGGGCTTGAAAAGCATATAATTATTGTTGATGACGCATCTTGTGATTCAACATCCGATATTTTAAAAGAATATGAAGGAAAGTATAAAATCCTCTATCATAATGAAAATAAAGGCAAAGGGGCTGCGGTTTATACCGGTTTTCAAAATACCAAAAGCGATATAGTTGTTATTCAAGACGCAGACCTTGAATATGACCCTGAAGATTATTCAAGCCTCATAAAGCTTATTGTGGAAGATAAAGCGGATGTTGTTTACGGAACAAGGCTTACAAATGCAAAACCTTCGCGCTCTTTTATGTTCACACACTATTTGGGCAATAAATTTTTGACCCTTCTTACAAACGTTCTTTACGGCTGCACTTTAACGGATATGGAAACATGCTATAAGGCATTTAAAAGGGATTTTATTAAAGACCTGGTTATAAAATCCAGCAAATTCGATTTTGAACCCGAGATTACGGCTAAAATAATTAAAAAAGGCGCAAGGCTTTTTGAAGTGCCTATTTCTTATTACGGCAGAGATTACGATGAGGGCAAAAAAATCACATATAAAGACGGTTTTAGCGCAATTTTGGCATTAATCAAATACAGGTTTACGGATTAAATGGAAAAAACTTTTCGGCACTTTAGCGTAATGGCTCAAGAAACAGTAAATGCGCTTAACCCTGACGGAAGCGATAAAATTTTTATAGACGCAACACTCGGGGGCGGCGGGCATTCAAAGCTTATTGCGCAAAAAATATCGCCAAAAGGGCGTCTTATATCTTTTGATGTCGATATTGACGCTATAAGCCACGCCAAAGAAGAGATTAAAGGTTTCAAAAATGTTGAAATTATACATGACAGCTACACAAACCTTAAAAACCACCTTCACAGGCTTGGAATAGAAAAAATCAGCGGCGGAATTGTTTTTGACCTTGGTGCTTCTTATCACCAATTAACCGCTCAAGAGCGCGGTTTTAGCTTTTTGAAAGACGCAAAACTTGATATGCGCTTCGATAAAAATGCAAAATTAAGCGCATGGGATGTTGTCAATAAATATAAAGAAGGCGATTTGGTTAGAATATTCAGCGAATACGGCGAAGAGCACTTCTCAAAACGCATAGCGCATGCAATTGTACAGAAACGCCCTATTAACACAACTTTACAATTAGCCGAACTTATAAAAACGTCAACCCCGCCCGTTAAGAGCAAAATACATTGCGCCACAAGAGTTTTTCAAGCATTGAGAATTGAGGTTAATGGCGAATTAACGAATTTTAAAAATACTTTAAATGAAGCTGTACATTTATTAAATTCTGGTGCTATAATAAGTATACTAACTTTCCACTCTTTAGAAGATAGGATTGCAAAAAATATTCTAAAGGAATATTCGAAAAATTGCAGGTGCACCAACAATCAACCTATTTGCACTTGTTCGGGGAAAATATTGGAACTCGTTAACAAAAAACCGATAACGGCAAGCGATGAGGAAATCAAAAACAATCCGCCTTCAAGAAGTGCAAAGCTTAGAATTGCAAAAAAAATAAAGGATATGGACTCATAAATAATGAAAAATGGAACAAGTAATAAAAGCGGCAAATATAAAGATACCCAAAAAATTCGGAAGGCTCCGATAACGCCTGTAAGAAAAAAATTGCAGCCACCGCAAGCAAAACAAAACAATCATATTATAAGCGGATATTTTATTAACCAGCAATCTTACAAGCAAATGGTTATCGAAAGAATAAACACTTTTTTATACGGCATTTTGGGCATTTTGATTATAACCTGTTTGGTTGGATATTATTTTGTTACAATCAGCGAGGTCAAGCTCAATAAAATCCAAAAAGAAACGCTTACTTTGAATTATGAAAATGAAGAGCTTCAAAATAAACTGGATAATCTTCAATCTTATTATAATGTCGATAAAACTGTTTCAAAAACAAATATGCTTCAAAGAGCTCGAGAAATTATGGAATTGCCGGCGCAAACGCCTCCCGATATAAAATTTGAAAAGAACAGAAAAAATTATATGCCCTCTTGGTCAATGGGCTATTAAATTAACGGGCGGGTGGTTTTGAATTTTGAAAAAGAAGAATGATTACAGACAATTTGACAAAAGGGTTGAATATTTACAATCTTTTTTTGTTCTCATTGTAGTTTTTTTTGTCGTATATCTTTTCTTAATGCAGGTGCTTGATATACGCAGCTTTAAAAACAGGGCAAAACAAAGGGCGGACAAAGCTTTTGTTATGCGCGGAGAAATAGTTGACAGAAAAGGCTTAAAACTTGCTTCAGATAAAACCACTTTTGATTTATACGCCCACCCAAAATACTACGACCACACACCCCAGGAACTTGCAACTTATTTATACCCCATTATCAACGTTCCTTATGACACTTTGGTTCATAAACTTTCCAATAAAAACAGCAGAACAATTGTAATAAAAAAAGATATAAGCAGAAAAATTGCAGAATCTATCAAAAAAATGGGGTATCGCGAATTTTCTTTTGATGCCAAAAATAAGCGCACGTACCCGCAGGGTGTTTTGGCATCCCATGTGCTTGGATATTATAATCAAAATGCGGATATAGCGGCAGGCGTTGAACAAACAGCAAAAGATTTATTAAAATATTCTGATAAATCAATTACCTATGAAAGGACGGGCGACGGGGATATTATCTATACATTCTCCACCAACCCCGAAGATTTAACAGCCCCTAAAAAGGGTAAAACCCTGCAATTGACAATAGATTCCGCAATCCAGCATGTTTGTGAAAAATATCTGTATAAAAAAATTCAAGAAACAAATGCCAAAAGGGGTGCAGCAATTGTTATGGACCCTGCAAACGGCGAAATACTGGCTATGGCGGTTTATCCGTATTATGACCCTAATGAATACAGCAAATATTCGGAAGAATTAAAAAACTGGGCAGTAACAGACGTGTATCCGCCCGGCTCAACATTCAAAATAATAACCATAGCTTCCGGGCTTATAAGCGGCAAAATAAATAAAAATTCACGCATCCACGATACCGGCAAAATAAAAGTAGGCTGGTGGGAAATTAAAAATTATGATTACAGTAAAACCCCCAATCCGGGCTTAATTGATTTAATTTATTTGTTTGTCCACTCAAGCAACGTGGGGGCCGCCAAAGTTGCAATGATGATAGGTGATCAAGAATTTTATGATATTTTGAAAATGTTTAACTTCGGCTCAAAAACAGGAATTGACTTGCCCGGTGAATCTTCCGGGCTTTTGCCCCCGCCAAAGCGGTGGGATAGCGCCACACACGCCACAATGGGCTACGGTTACGGCACGTCCGTTACCGTTATTCAAATGGTTTCAGCAGTTGCGGCCATTGCAAACAAAGGGGTTTGGGTAACGCCGCATGTTATAAAATATACCCCCGAAGAAGCCGAGGAAAAAATAGCTAGAAGACGCGTTATGGAAGAACAAACCGCGGCCGATCTTACCGATTTGCTTGTTAAATCCATAGACAAGGGAAAATCTATTGTCAGAATGAATGATTTCAAAATAGCGGCAAAAACAGGTACTTCAAAGCGCCCTAAAGAAAACGGCGTTGGCTATACAGACAAACTTTACACTTCAATGATTGGCTTTTTGCCTGCATCTGACCCTAAGGCTATAATCTATGTTATTATAGACAGCCCCTCGGGCGGAGGCATTTGGGGGTCAACCGTTGCAGCTCCTGTGTTTAAAGATATTACACAGGAAATAATTAAAATAATGAACTTAACACCGGACAGAAATGGAGAAAACAATGGAACTTAGCAAAATAGTTGAAACAATTAAACCTTTAAAAGTCTTGAATTTTAAAGATGTTGATATAAAGGGAATTTCGTATAATTCAAATACAATAAACAGTCATGAAATTTTTGTCTGCTTGAAGGGCGAACATGTTGACGGGCATAATTACGCTCAAATGGCTTTTGAAAAAGGTGCAATTGCGCTAATGTGCGAAAAGCCCTTAAATATTGAAATTCCGCAGCTAATTGTGCCTTCAACTCAAGAATATATAGCTCATCTTGCCGCATGCTTTTACCATTACCCGTCAAAACACTTGAACCTTATAGGGGTTACGGGCACAAACGGCAAAACAACAGTAACGCACTTAATACAAAAAATATTTGAACAAAGCAACAAAAAATGTGCTCTTATAGGAACTTTGGGCTATAAATTGTCGTCAGACAGCGAATATTTTGAAGCAAAGCACACAACCCCGCAAGCGCCCGAATTTCAAGCAACGCTGGAGAAAATCTTAAAACTTGATATCACAAATGTTGTGACCGAAGTAAGTTCGCACGCGCTTGAACAACACAGAGTGGATGATTGCATCTTTAAGGGTGCGGTTTTCACCAATTTGACGCAAGACCATTTGGATTTTCATATAACAATGGAAAATTATTTTCTTGCAAAAAAGAAGCTTTTTGAACGCCTTGAAAAGGGTACTTTTGCCGTTATCAACAACGATGATAAATACGCAAAAAGGTTTATAGGTGCTGTTTCCGAAGGCGTTAAGGTTATAACGTACGGCATTAGAAATGAATCCGATGTTTGGGCAAAAGATATTGAATTTACCTCATGCGGGGCAAAATTTATATGCCGCACAAAGGATGAAACATTGTCCATAGAACTTCACTTAAACGGTATGTTCAGTATATACAATGCCCTAAGTGCCATATCTGCGGCACTTGCTATGGGAATTGATTTAAACACCTGCAAAAATGCCCTTGAAAACACTAAAGGGGTTGCGGGCAGATTTGAAATTGCCCATACAAACCCAATGGTAATTGTGGATTACGCGCACACGCCTGACGGTTTGGAAAATATCCTGCGCGCAGCAAGAGAATTGACCCCAAAAGACGGCGAACTTATTTGCATGTTTGGCTGCGGGGGTGACAGAGACAGCACAAAGCGCCCCAAAATGGGCAGTATAGCGCAAAATCTTTCAGATAAAATTGTTATAACATCGGATAACCCCAGGAGCGAAGATCCCCAGCAAATTATAACAGATATTTTATCCGGGCTTAAAGTTATAAACCCAAAAACTGTTTTTGTAGAACCCGACAGGGGAGAAGCCATTGAACTTTTGAAAAAAATATCAAATCAAAACGATGTTATAATTCTTGCAGGCAAGGGACATGAGGATTATCAAATACTAAACGATAAAACCATACACTTTGATGATCGGGAAGAAGTTAAAAAAGTTTTCGGCAAATAAACTCAGGCTTCCCAAAATCTTTGAATTGATGTAAAATATGACTATGCAATACCAGTTATCCGAAAAATTAGTAATAACAGGGCAAACCCCGCTTGAAGGAGAAGTTTCTGTCGCGGGGGCTAAAAATGCTGTTTTAAAACATATGGCAGCAGCCCTTTTGGCAAGCGACATCAGCACTATATGCAACGTGCCGGAACTTACCGATGTTGAAATTATGCTGGATGTTTTAAATGAACTGGGTGCTAAAACCTCTTACAACCGCGAAGAAAAATCTATAACAATTGATGCAACGAATTTAACAGGTGTTGTGGCATCAGATGAATTTGTAAGCAAAATGCGCGCTTCTTTTGTTGTTTTGGGCTCTTTAATGGGCAGAATGAAGGAGGCCGTTGTAGCGCTTCCGGGGGGCTGCGCCATAGGGGAAAGACGCGTTAATTTCCACCTTAAAGGTATTGAAGCTTTAGGGGGTGAATGTAAAATAATTGACGGCTATGTGCATGCCAAAGCCCAAAAATTAACAGGGGCGGATATTTGCCTTGATATACCGTCTGTGGGCGCTACTGAAAATATTATGCTGGCAGCAGTATTGGCAGAGGGCACAACCCGCATACAAAACTGTGCGCAAGAGCCTGAAATTGTTGATTTGGCAAACTTTCTAAGGGCAATGGGTGCAAATATTCAGGGGGATGGCACAAACCAAATAACAATCAATGGGGTAAGGCCGCAAGATTTGCACGGTGCTTCCTACACCACAATTCCGGACAGAATTGAAGCCGGAACTTATATGAGCGCTATTGTGGCAACAAAAGGCAAGGGGATTATAAAAAATGTTTTCCCCAACCACTTAACAATTTTTACAGGGAAGCTGCTTGAAATGGGCGCAAATGTTAAACTTTTAGAGCCCAACACTCTTGAAGTAAGCTGCAACAAAAGGCTTGAAGCGCAAAATTTTATCACACAACCGTATCCGGGCTTCCCCACAGATTTACAGCCTTTAGCTATGGTGCTTCTTTCAACCGCTAACGGGGTTAGTGTTGTGACAGAAAGCCTTTATGAAAACAGATTTATGCATATAAGCGAACTTTGGAAAATGGGAGCAAACATAAGACAGAACAAAAACCATGCAATTATAAAAGGGGTTGATACGCTTGTGGGAACATCTGTAAGTTCAACGGATTTAAGAGCCGGCGCCGCCCTTGTTGCTGCCGCGCTTATGGCACTGGGGGAAAGCGAAATAAATTCCCTGCACCACATAGATAGAGGTTATGAAAAATTTGTAGAAAAATTGAAGGGTCTCGGCGCGAAAGTCGAAAGAGTAAGTGAATTCGATAGGAGCATGCATGACACACAAATATAAAAGATGGTATGATTATGATCCGACTTTAATGGAAGTGATTGAACTTTTAAGAAACTACCAGGAAGAGCTTAAGTCGCAGGCTGAAATATTTTTACATAAGGTTGAAGAACAGGTTTCAAAAGAAGCCATAGACAAATTCTATGAAATGGTAAAACCGTTCAAAGGCAACCGCTGGTATGACCATGACCCTATTATTTCCAAAACCGTAGAACTCTTGAGGGTTATTCCCCAGGAAATTCAAAAGCAGGCTGCCGATAATTTTATTAAGTATTTAAAGGAAAGTGGAGTTTTTCAGGAAACGAAGGGTTAGAGTCTTTTTCTTCTATAAGTTTTTTTATTACATCTTCGCTTATGTCAAATATAAATTCCTCTTTGGTTCTGCTCATGGTATCTTTCATCGTATCTGATAAATTGCTCATGGCTTCGTATTCTTTTTTTGCTTTTTTGTCTTTGTAAAATTTAGCATTTAATGAAAGAACCCTGCTGCATGGGAGTTCAAAATCTATATAGCTTGAAATATCTTCTTTTAAAATTTCATTTTGCTTTGCTGCTTCCTGTATTCTTAAAAGCCTTGAAATTTTAGAATATTTTTCCATGCACTTCGGGCAAACCCTTAAATGGCTTGCCACCAAGTTTTTCACCCACATGGGCAATTTATTTTCGATGTATGGTTTAATCATATTGCTAATTATTTTACAAAACATTTTTCCTCCTTCTTAACATATATACGGCCTAATATATTCTTTCAGTTTGCCTCTGGCGCGTGCAATTCTTGATTTTACGGTTCCTATGTTTGATTTTGTGGCATCTGCTATCTGTTCGTAAGTCAAACCTTGCAGCTCTCTCATCACAATTGCAACCTTAAAAGGTTCGGACAAGCGGCTTATTGAATCTTTTATAATTATATCAAGTTCATTTCCCATAGCCTTTTGCGAAGGGTTTGAGGTCAAATCTAAAATTTCATTTTTGCACTTTTCTTCCATATCCTCGTCAGCTAAACTTATTTTGGGGCAGCTTCTTTTCTTTTTTCTTAAATTATCATAAAATTGCCTTATTATAATTTGGTTCAACCAGCTTTTGAAGGTTTGTGCATTCCTTAACTGTTTTATATTTTTAGCCACTTTTAAAAGGATTTCCTGTGTTAAATCCATAATTTCATCCGGCGCTACATTTAAGTAATACAATGTTGCATAAACACTCTTCTGTTCGCGCCTGATTAACTCTTCCAAGGCTTTAGAATCATCTTTTTGCGCCTTTTTTACAAGTTTTGAAATATCCTGGTTTTTATAATCAGTATCCATACTTTAAAATTATTACCTTTATTTCAAATTATCCATATACAACTGATACGCCAAACGGGTATAATTGTTAAGGTAAAGAAATGAACTTAAAAATCCGGATATATAAAGATTTTAAGCCAAATTGAGTAATTAATTTTTTAAAAGCCAGTCGTAATTTTTAACTTCGAAGGGTTCAAAATCCGCGTCTTTTACGGTGTATCTTTCATACAATTGAAATGCCGTCTCCCTAACTCCTGCAACATATTCACGGGGCAGGAATTTTTTATATGTTTCATTCATACGCCCGCTCCAATTCCCTAAAACGTTTGCCCAAACAATTAATTCATCCTTATTTTTTCCGTCTGCATACGTTTTTGTTTTGGCGTCCGTTCCCGAGGGGCGGATTTCCACAAATTTATCTTCAAAATCCAAATATGTGCCGTCGCCCACAAACTCAATTCCTATGAGGTTTTCAAAATTAAGATTATTAAATGCGGAATTTAAAATTTCTTTGGCATTTTCTAATGTAATTTTACCCTCTTTTATTGCTATTGCAAGGGTTAAATAAAAAATGTCATTTTCGCTGCGTTTTGTTTCGCCTTCAAGTTTTGCCCGCTTTAATTTATAAATGTTTGTTTCGCTTTCATTATAATAAGATATGTCTTGACGCACGCCAAAGCGCGAAACAATAGAATTTTCACTGTAAACATTTTCAAGATATTCGTATAAAGAAGTATCCCCCAGGCTTGCTATAAGGCAGGATGCCACAATAATTGCTTCAAATGCGCTTTTTTCACGCATTGCAAGGGCGCATCTGCCGTTGTGCGATACTATCATATCTTCGGAACCTATTATCATCCCCCCGGATTCTTCGCCCGCAAAAAGCATTCTTGCCTGTGGTTTTAACCCAATTTGTTTGCCAAATATATCTTCAATAGAAATTTCATCCTGCCCCTTTTGAATTTGAACTTCAATTTTTTTAACCACACTTGCAATTTCTTTAAAGCCCACGGGGGTATTAATAACCTTAATGCCGTTTTTATGTGCCCATTCATCCCAGCTTCTTGAACTTGCGGTGGTTTTAACAATAAAGCGCTCATGGTCATAAAAAGTGCCGTTTTTCTTAAGTTGTTTTGCCCAAAAATCCATAATCATTAAAAATGCCTGATTGGCGCTAAAAATACATAAAATCCTGTTATCATTAAGTTTTATGCAATCAACACCCGTTTTTTCCACTCTTTCAATGTTCTTAATATCTTCAACCTGAACGATATTAAGCCTGTCATGATCGGGGTCCGTAATTAAAGAAACAGTGCCAACGGGAAAATTTGCAAGCTTTTCACCGTAATTCATTGAATTTATAACGGGAAAACATTCTTTGCCCTCTTCATCTTTAGCGCTTATGGTAACGTCTAAAGAGCAGTCATAAAGGTATTTTTTGCCTGCTTCATCCGTTTTTTCATATTTTCCTATTGAATGGAAAAACGGGTCTTGTTCGACATTAAACCAAACAAATTTATCTTCAATGCCCAGTATTTTAAGAATTTTGTTTGAAGTTTCATAAGCACAACCGCCAACGCTGTCTATAATAATTTTTTTGTTGAATTGCTTAAGTTCTTCAAGGTTTTCATCCTTGGCAACCCCGCTTTTAAGATATTCGACATATAAATCAATGCCATTGTTGAGGCGTTTCATAACGTCCTGGTTAATTAAACTATCGTCAAGAGCGCTGAATTCAATTTGATATTGCCCTTCTTTTTCAACGGTTTCAAGTATTTCCTTCATTTTATTGACAAATTGGGCGCTCTCATCGGGAAGAAATTGCGAGCCTTGATTGTTTAAATCTTTTGTAGCGTTTTTAACGCTTATGCCATGCGAACTTGTTATATATTCGGCCCCGACCAAATCCAATTTAAAAACCAAAAATGAAGCAAGCCAGATGGGAATTGTTCTTTTTTCAAAAGGTATAAGGGTTGTAATTCCTAAATTTGCCTGTATTCTTGATATTATATCCATATAAAGTTTGCTGTTATAGCGCACCTCACAGGCGCACAATTTAACAAGATTTTTGCCGTTATATTTTTCCTTCAACACAAGCGCCTTGGCAAGCGTTGCAAGGGCAATTCCTATTGTGTTAATAGGGAATCTTGTATCATGAGGATAAAGCACATTCTGCGGCCCCCTAATGCCCGCAGTTGAAACCATTGCTTCTTTTTCATAAGATGTAAACCAGTTTTTTAAATCCAATTTTTCGACAGTATCTTTTGTTAATGTGAAAACAAATTTATGCGGGTTTGAATAATCAAATACTCTGTTGTTCTTAATTTCAATCGGTGTATTTTCTTCAATTGAATTAAGCAGCACTTCTTCTAAATAATTGCTCAATTTTTAAACTCCGATTTTTTCTCTCAAGCGTTTTGCGGAATCTTCATAACCTGCTCTGCCCATAAGCGCGTAAGTGTAATTTTTTGCCTGCTCAACGCCGGGTTGGTTAAACGTATTGATATTATAAAGCTCACCCGCTATTGCTGTTTGCATTTCAAACATATAAAGCAGCTGTGCCACGTGGAATGCGTCAATTTTCGGCAAGGTTATTGTTAAATTCGGGCGCAAATAGTCGCAAAGCGCTGTTGTTGTTGAATCAGCTTCGGCATCAAGAAGTTCATTTACTGTTTTTCCGCCCAAATAACCGACGCCCGTATATTCAAAAATCTTTGGTATTTCAAGCAAGGTATCAAATTCTTTGACCCTTATAAGGGTTATAATTTTATCGTTAGGGCCTTCGTTATAAAGCTGAATTTGCGAATGCTGATCCGTTGCGCCAAGTGCTTTAATGGGGGTTGGCCCGTTATTCACTTTATTGCCGTCATTATCAACTTCTTTGCCCAAACTTTCCGCCCAAAGCTGCACGTACCAGTCTGAAATATATCTAAGGCGGCTTGAATAAGCCATCATTACGCTTAAATTTTTGCATTTTTCTTTATCCATTAAATAATGAATTAAGGCATTTTGTGCGGCGATATTTTCATTAATATCGGTATTTTTAAGTGCCAAATCCATAATTTTAATGCCTTCAATAATTTGGTCAATATCAATACCCACAAGCGCAAACGGCACAAGCCCGACAGGCGAAAACACGGAAAATCTGCCGCCGACATCATCGGGCACAACAAATGTTTTATAGCCTTCTTCGTTAGCAATTTGCCGTAAGATGCCTGTTTCTTTATCCGTTGTTGCTACAACATTTTTTCTGTAATCATCCCCCAAGGCCGCTTGCAGTCTATCTTTTATAATCATAAATTGTGACATTGTTTCAGCGGTTGAGCCAGATTTTGTAATAACGTTAACCAACGTTCTTTTTAAATCAAGCATATTAAAAAGCGCTTCAATCTGATCGGGGTCAATGTTATCCAAAAAGAAAATCCTCGGATAATTTCCCCTGTCGCTTGCGGAAAGTAAATTCCAGTAAGGTTTTAAAAGAGCCTCGGTTACGGCAATTCCCCCTAAAGCTGAGCCGCCTATGCCCAAAACCAAAATATTGTCAAAACGCCCTTCAACCATAGCGGCATATTCTTTAACATACCAAACGGTTTCTTCATTGTAACCCAAATTCATCCATTGCAGCCATTGGTTTGGTTTGTCTTTTCTTAAATTCAAATCCGTAATTATTTGCGCAATCTTTGGGCCGTATTTGTCAAATTCCTTGTTCAAATCAAGCCCATGTTCAATGCCCACAATCTCTTGCGTAACATTTTTGCAATCAAATTTAATCATGTTGCAGCTCCTTTATATGCTTATTTATATATTGTACGCGCTTAAAAAATAAAGTAAATAGATTACCCATAAGTAGAATAGAAAATTTACAATTTTGTAAGAAAATATTCTTATGAGTAGTGATTTTTCAAAACAAATTAGTAAAAAAATTCTATCCGGAGAGCAAAACAAGGAAATATACGAAAAGATTTTTCAACTTTACAAAGACGAAATTGAGAAAAAAGAACTTGAAGAAATTAGGAAAATCGTATATTTTTTAATCAAAGATTACAAAAAACGTGACACATTTTTTGCTTCATTAATGCATGATATTAAAAGCCCGATGCTGAGTATTGAAATAGCTATAAGAAATAATCCCGATATTGAAATTTTGCAGGATATTTATAAAACAAATTTTAACAACCTGAATTTGGTTAACAGCATTTTGGGGCTTTATAAAGTACAGTACAAAAAAGATTTTAATGATTTTAACGTATGCGATATTTTAAAAACAACAATTCACAGTCACAAATACTTGATTTTAGAAAAAAATATAGATTTAAAATTGAACACAAACGGCAGCCCTGTTCTTGTTCATTCCTGTCCAATTTGTATGAACCGCATTTTTTCAAATCTTCTAAACAATGCCATAAGATTTTCCCCTTACAATAAGCCTATTCGGATAAATGTGACTCAAGAGAGCGTAGAGTTTATAAACCATACCAAAAAAGGTATGGTATCCAATGAATCAAACAAGCTGGGGTTTGTTATCGTACGCCTTTTAGCGCGAAGATTGGGTGCAAGAGTAACACGGGAAAACAAAAACAATAAGGCAAAATTTGCCGTAATTTTCTAACTATAAATGAACGCTTCCGTATTTTTTGAAAACCTCTTTTAAATTTTTCCCTATACCGAAAGCCCCTGTTAAAAATGCAAGCGCGGCAACACTTAAAAGTGTTATTTTAACGCCAAAATTCTGGGCAATATAACCCAGCGGTATTAAACACAAAGATGCCGGCGCCCAGGAAAAACCGCCTATAAAGCCTGAAACAATTGCTTTATGTTCCGGCATGATTACTTGCGCCAGTACAATTAAAATTGAAGCAGATAAGTAGATGAAAAAGCCCATAAGAACAAAAATTGCAAGTGCCAAAAGTTTGTGGAATGCAAATGCCGCTACAAAAAGGGCGGTCATGGGCAAAATTCCACACAAAGAAAGCCTTAGCAAATTTTTAACACCGATTTTGCGCTCTATTTTAACGCTTATAGCGCTTGCAACGC
>CAZYYK010000021.1:0-17989 GCA_964651135.1 uncultured Gammaproteobacteria bacterium
AGAAATTTCGGTAATGGAGCACCCTGCGGCGATTTTTTGGTACTTTTTTATAAAAAAAGTACATGTAATTGCGATGAAATAAGGTTGCAAGACCCTAAATCCTCTTCCAGGATCCAGCCTTGTAAGGCTCGCAAGCTCGCCAACAAGCAGGTGTAAATTCAGCATGACAGGGCGGGTGTTTAGGGTGTTGTCACACTCAATGTGTAAGTTCCGTTGCTAATTCCACGGATAATCTTCCTTAATCTGCCAGCCGTCTTTCATAATCAAAGTAGAACATTGATACCCTGCGGCATTTTTATTGCAGCCATACACATTGCCTGTGCTTAAAATATCTTCTCTCGAATATAAAAAGCCGTCAGGCAAAAATTTGCCTTTTGTGGTATCGCCGCCGTAATATTTCAGATAATAAGCATAGCAAAACACGTCTTTACCCAAAACATTCGGCTTCCTTTGCCCGTTTACGTCTATTCTGATATTTACATAGACAAAATCATCGCTGCTGTTAGGTTCTGCCGCAATAAACGTGCCGTCATTTAAGTAAAATCTATACCATGAACTGCCTAAATTGGTGGTTTCATTGCCTTTTAAACTTTTATACTCAAAATGGCAATTGCCTGTTTCAGCAACACCGCAATCTTTTGAAACTTTTAAAAACGGCTTAAGGTATGTGTCGGCAAAATCTTTAGGCGCATTTGATACCGTATAATTTTTAACATCCCACCCGTCTATGGGGCCTTCTTGGGCTATTGCAAGATTTGTGGTATTGGCTAACGTTGTATAAGCCTTTTTAAGCTGTGTTGTAACTTGTGTTTTTTGATAGTTCAGAACAACCGTCGGGATGGTAAGCGCTGCCACAACGCCTATTATTGCAAGCGTTATAAGAACTTCAGCCAAAGTAAAGGCTTTTTTTGTTGTTTTTATAAATTTAATATCCATATGCTTCCTTTTTGTGCAATATTTCCGAATTTAATAATATAATAATACTTTTTAGCACAAAAATCAATAAATTCTAAAATGATAATATATGAAATGTATAAAATTGTATGTGAAGAAAATATGTACGTATTTTTATTTAAAAACCTTATATCATGTGGTCAAGTATTGGGATAAGGATAATACAAGCATGGAAAAATTAACAAAACGCGAAGAAGAAGTTTTGAGATACGTTATTACAGGCAAAAATAACGTTGAAATAGCAAAGCTTCTTTTTATCAGTTCTCACACGGTAAAAGCCCATGTAAGCGCCATTTTAACTAAATTTGGCGTCAAAACGCGCGTTGAGGCTGTTGTGCATGCAATTAAAAACGGTCTTTATGAAAAAGGCATAAGCTTCAAAGACTAAATCCGCACCATATCGGCATGCCTCAAAATCGGACTGAAGCATGCCGTAATTTAGAAAAATACAAGTTTTTTTACAATTCTTAACATAATTTGTCGGAATCTAAAACCATGGAAACATGTGCATGCCATGGGTTTTGCATGTTTGAATTTGGCAAAATCATGTTGTCTGTTGAAATTTTAGGCTTGAAAACCTTGAAATCCTTGCGTTAGAAGGAATTATATTTTTGTTTCATATTTGTAATATTTGTTTCAAAACCTCTTGCACAAAGCTTATTAAAGGTTATACTAATAATAAATTAAGCAAACAAAGGGTTTGCTTAAGTTGGTGGGACAGGAGAATATAGATAGTGCTAAAAAGTAGAGATTTTGGCCGCGCGGTTGCCGTTAGAAGGTGGACAGCAACAGCGATGGAATGTTATAAACGGGGATGTAATTGCGAGGGGTGCTTTTATAAAGATTTCTTTAATAATTCGACTCAAAAATGCCAGATGAAGGCGTCCGTTCTTGAATTGGTAAGAACTTTGGGTAAACCGGATATTGAAATCGAACAAATTCTTTTAGATTAAAGTTTAAAGCCGTTTGGCATAATTTCGCTTAAAACATAAGTTTTAGGCTCTTTGTTCTCATCTTCCAAAATCACCTTAAAATCGCATTCAGGTTCAAATTCGCAAAACCATTGCCTGCAAGCCCCGCACGGCCAACATTTTGTGCGGTTTGGCGAATACACCGCAATGGCCTTAATTTTGCCCTTTTCCCCGCTTGCAATAGCGCTTGCAACTGCGTTTCTTTCTGCGCACAAGCTTAAGCCGTAGCTTGAATTTTCAACGTTGCAGCCTGTATAAATGTTGCCGCTCTCCCACAAAACACAAGCTCCCACAGGAAAATTTGAATACGGGCAATAGGCTTTTTCTGATGCTTCTTTAGCATATTGCAGTAATTCTTTTTCGTTCATACTAAAATTGTAACACGTATAAATTTTTTTCAATCGTTTTATTGTATGAAAATTAACTATTCCCCGATAAAAAGAGTTTTGAAATAAGTCGGTTTTTTGAAAACAACATTCCCGAGAGCATCCTCAAAGTCGCCGTCTTTAAAAACGTACGCCACAAAGGCGTTTTCATTCGGGTTGTATACAAATTTCAGCGCCCCGTCCTTTTTTGTTATGAAAATATGAGTTTGAAATTTCTTAATTAAATCAACGGTTTCGATGCTCGGGTGATTATAATTATTCTCTCCCGCAGAAATTATTGCATATTTCGGGCTTAATTCCTTGAGCATTGCTTCATCAACCGTGTTTTTTGCGCCATGATGCCCCACTTTTAAAATTTCGATGTTGCGCGGCAGGTAAGCATCAATATTTTTATAAGCCAAAATGCCTGCATCACCCATAAAGAGGCTGTTTTTGTGCTTGTATGATACAAGTGTTACAACCGAATTTTCATTTTCCAATTTCCTGTGCTCTAACAAATTTTCGCCTAAATTTGCGCTGAATGTCTTTATTTCAACATCATCCTGCGAAAAAATTGTATCATTATTTTTCACAATTTTATAATTTATTTTATTGTCTTTTAAATATTTTAAAATATCGCATGAGTTTTTGGTGTCGCACATTTCGCTTTGCAAAATAACGTTTTTCACCTTCATATTTTTTAAAATGTCAATAGCGCCGCCGCTGTGGTCGTTATCAAAGTGGGTCAAAATTAAATATTCAAGTTTGCGGATGTTTTTGTTTTTAAAATATTTTAGCATGATATATTCCGCACTTGACCCGCCCCTGTAAGGCAGACGCCCCGTATCTATCATAATATAGCGCATATTGGGCGTTTTAATTAAAAAGCTGTCAGCATTTCCCACATCAAAACTTATTATTTCAAAATTTCTGTTCGGAATTCTTATAAATGTTGCGCCAAAAATTATAATTGCGGCTAAAAGTGCCACCCGCCAGCGTTTTTCTTTAAATTTTAAATTAATATTTTTAACTAAAACCAAAATCAGACTGTAATATAAAATGATTTGCAAAATTGAAGGTGAAGCCACGCTTAAAACAGCCCCTTTTAAATGGGCAAAATACCCTGAAACATTAAGCAATCCGCCTATAAACGGAGCCAGAATTGTATCTGTTATTTTTAAGACAAAATCGGAAATAAAAGGAATGAGCCCGAAAATTGACCCCAAAAAGCCCAAAAAACTTATTAGTGCAACAAAAGGCACTGCCACAATATTTGCAAAAAGGCTGTATGGCACAAATGTGTTAAAATAATAAGCCTGCAATGGGATAACCGCAATTTGCGCCACAAGGGGAACGGCCACAATGCCCGCCAAATATTCGGGAGAAATAAAATGCAAAATTTGCTTCAGATAAGGGTTTGCGCGTTTATTTTTGCTGCGAAAGGCTTCTTCTTTTTCCTTGAATAATTTTACAACAGGTTCAGTGCAGATTATAAGTGCAATTGTTACAATAAAAGAAAGCTGGAAACTGACGCTGCCAAGCATTTTGGGGTCATAAAGAAGCATTAAAAAGCCCACAAAAAACACAAGCGGCAATGGATTTGCCTCCCGGTTGAAAAGTTTTCCTATTAAAACAAATAAAAGCATAATTGACGCTCTTAAAATTGAAGGCGGAAAGCCTGTCATAAAAGTGTAAAGCGTAATTAAAAATATAGAGCTCACAATTGTGGGGCGAAACCCCACACCCAGCCTTGACAAAAGCCAGTACCACATAAAAAATATGATACCCACATTCAAGCCGCTTGCAGCCAAAATGTGCAAAAGCCCCGAATTTAAAAACGTCTGTTTGACTTCATCCGAAGGGTTAACAGCGTCATCGCCAAAAACCACACCCCCTAAAACCTCAAGCCCGGGCGATTTTATGTATTTTGCGTGTTTTTCAATAATTTTCTCTCTTTTAACATCCAAAGCCCTCAAAATGGCATACCAATTGTTTTTAGCGCCTGCGCCCCACTTGAATTGCGGGGCATGCAAAACCTTGTAATCGTCATCTTTTACATAAAAAACAGAAAATACATTAAAATTCTTTAAATAAGCGGCATAATCAAACTGTGAAGGGTTTGTGGCCTTTATGGGTTTGCGCAGAGTGCCCGTCATTGAAATCGTATCGCCTATTCTTATATCCTTAAAATGCCCGTTAGGATTGTTAATATTTACAAGCACTTTTGAATTAAGCCCGTCAAAGCGGTTTATCGAATTTACATCCGTATAAAATTTGACCCTTGTGTCGGCATTGGATTTTTGCGGAATTTTTGTGATAGTGCCTTCCAGCGTAACATTTTTTGCCCTTTTTACGCTTCCTAAAACGTCAAAATCTTTTGTGTGAAAGTCCGCATTAACATAACCCAGAGAAAAAATTAAATAAAGGGCGGCGCAAAACCTTAAAGTTATGAATTTTTTGCACGCCAAAACCGCCAATATTAAAGCAACAAGCGGCAGAAGAATATTGATTGTGCCCGAATTGAAGCTCACAATCCCCAAGATATACAAAATTGTTACAAAAACAGCCTGCATAAACTATCCGTTTTTTTCAAAATCAGTTAGAAATTCCCCTGCGCTCATATTGAAGCCTTTTGCTATTTTCACCAACACGCCCAATTTAATATCCTGTTTTAAATTTTCAATGCGGCTTAAAATCGCAGGTTCAATGTTGTTTAAAAAAGCAAAATTGTTGAGCGATTTTTTGGCTTCAAGGCGTTTATTTTTAATGTATAATCCTAATTTTTCGTATTGCATTTTCTCAATTATATAGTATGAGAAAACTTATTTATTGAGAAATATCAATGAATTGCAGCAAAAATTTATATCTTATCAAAACCCGTGAAGGGTTGTAAAACTTTAGGAATTAAAATTGTACCGTCTTTTTGTTGGAAATTTTCAACAATTGCTGCAAACGTGCGCCCCACAGCCAAACCCGACCCATTTATTGTATGCACGTATTCAACTTTGCCCGTTTCTTTCGAACGGTATTTCAAATTTGCCCGTCTTGCCTGGTAATCGCCAAAGTTGGAGCAGCTTGAAATTTCTTTATAGGCGCTGTAAGAGGGCATCCAAACTTCTAAATCAAAGCACCTGTTGGCAGAAAAGCCGATGTCGCCCGTGGAAAGCGCCACTGTTCTGTAAGGTAATTCCAAAAGTTCCAAAATCTTCTCGGCGTTGCGGGTTAATTTAAGGTGTTCTTCGCGGCTTTGCGCAGGGGTTGTTAATTTAACCAATTCCACCTTGTTAAACTGGTGCTGGCGAATAAGCCCTCTGGTGTCTTTTCCGGCAGAGCCCGCTTCACGCCTAAAACAGGGAGTGTAGGCGGTAAGAAGCTTGGGCAGGTCATCTTCAGATAAAATTTCGCCCGAATACATATTGGTTAGGGGCACTTCCGCGGTCGGGATTAAATATAAATCCTCATCCTCGCATTTAAACATATCTTCCTTGAATTTTGGCAATTGCCCCGTGCCCTGCATTGCATAAGAATTCACCAAAACAGGCGGCAGAATTTCTTCGTAACCGTGGCTTTGCGTGTGAACACTTAAAAAGAAATTAATGATAGCGCGCTCTAAAGCAGCACCTTTGCCGCGGTAGAGCGAAAACCTTGTGTGTGCAAGCTTAACGCCGCGCTCAAAATCAAGAATGTTTTTATCAACGCACAAATCCCAGTGCGGCTTTAATTCATAAGGTTTTTGAGGGGGCTCACCCCACCTTGAAACTTCAACATTATAGGTTTCATCACCTCCTACGGGTGTTTCTTCATCCGGAATATTCGGGATGTAAAGAAGCAATGTGCGCTGTTTTTCATCCAATTCAAGTTGACGATCTTCCAATTCCTTTATTTTATCGCCCAATTCGCGCACATCTTCTTGAATTTTTGAAGAATCTTCCCCTCTTTTTTTCATCTCGCCTATTTTTTGAGATTCGCTTTTTCTTTTTGCCCTAAGCTCATCCGCCTCAAATTGCAGTTTTCGCCTTTCTTCATCCACTTTTAAAACCTCATCAACAGAAAGGTCAGGATTTCTTCTTTTTAAAAGTTCATTAATCTTTTTTGCGTCTTCCCGAATTAGTTTAATATCAAGCATCTTTTATATCCTTATAAATTTTATCCAAATAAATCTTCAATTCTTTTGTATGTTTTGAGGTCATTTTTTTTGTTTCCCCTTTTTTTAAGCCGTCCAGGGTAACTGTTGCGTGGCGCACCCTTTTTAAATGTATCACATCAAGGGAAAAATGTTTGAACATTTTTCTTATTTGCCTGTTTAACCCCTGATAAAGCGTTATCATAAGGGTGGTTTCATTGTTTTTATATTCTAAAATTTCACTGTCACAATATGCAAATTTGCCTTTTTCAATTTCAATTCCGCGCGCAAAGGCTTCCAGGTGCTGCATTTCAACCTTCCCCTTCACAACAACCCTGTAAAGTTTGGGAATTTTAATTGCGGGGTGGGTTAATTTGTTTATGATATCGCCGTCGTTTGTTAAAATTATAAGCCCTGTTGAATCTTTATCCAGGCGCCCTGCGGGTTTCAGGTAATGCAGTTCTTTTGGAATTAAATCGTATATTGTTTTTCTGCTCTTTTCGTCACTTTTTGTTGTAATATACCCTGCGGGCTTATAAAGGCGGTAATATTGCGCTTTTTGGGCAGGTTCTATAAGATGTCCTTCAATCTCAACTTTATCTTTTGTTCTTATATAAAACCCAAGCTGCATTGTAACCTTGCCGTTTACTTTAACTTTGCCTTCTTCTATAAGTTCATCAGCCTTGCGCCTTGAACAAAAACCCGATTGTGCTATATATTTGTTAATTCTCATAAAAATTATTATAAATTAAAAATCGAAATAGTTCAAATTATGGGAAATTGACACGTTTGGGCAAGTAAAGTATAATTTATAGTATTGAGGAGAAAAAATGAAAACGACCGACCACGGGAAGAAAGGTTTTACGCTTGCGGAAGTTCTTATAACGCTTGCAATAATAGGCACTGTGGCAGCGCTTACAATTCCTTCCATTGTGCGCAATTACAGGGATGTGCAGTATAAAAGTGCATATAAAAAAGCGTATGCAATGTTAAGCCAATCGTTTAACATGGCAAAAATGGAAGTTGGCGGAAACCCTGTTTGTTATTATTTGTATACGGGCAGTTACGGCGCCCTTACACAAGATTGCAATGCTTTATTTGTTGAACTTGAAAAAAACTGGAAAATTATAAAAAAATGTGCAAATAATGGCTATGCCAACGGATGTTTGCCCGAATATAAAGGAACGGATGAAGTGTGTGCAGAAAATAACCCCGATTGGACCCCCGAACAGGTTGAAGCAAAAATGTATGGTTCGGCAATTGGTTTTAGAACAAGAAATAATATTAAAGCCCTGCGCTCATATGTATTGGCGGACGGTATAACAATAATGTTTAATTCAGGCAGCTTGCCCACAATTGTAGCTGTTGATTTAAACGGTAAAAAACCGCCCAACAAATGGGGATACGATTTATTCAGGTTTGTTTTAAGGGGTACGGGCAACGGGGATACAAGATATATTTATTATAGCGGCCAATACGAAAAAGGCGGCAAAAGCGATGAGCAAATGTTCAGGCAGGCCATAGCAGGGCAAAATTAAACTTCAATAAAAAGCCTGCGCCCCACAATGTTTGGTTTATCATTGTAATATCCTGCAAAATATCCGCCCTCAATGGGTCTGTTTTTGGCGTAATTTGGGGAATTGTTGCGTGCAGAGCCGAAAAACATGCTGCTTGAAGAACTTGCAAAAGGGTTTGCACTTTCTTTTGCGGTTGGCTGTATTGCTGTTGTTTGCACGGCAGGCATGGAAGATAGTGAGCGCGTTAACATTGAAACCAAATCTGTGAGCATGTTTTAACCTTTCTTTTTATTAATATCATTTGTTTAATGATAAAAATAATTTTGTCCATTTCTAAATGTAACGAAATAATAAGGGAAAAATAAAGGGAAATTTTAAAAAATACACCGAATAGATTAACATACAGGTATTTTTACAGTAAATTCCGTACCCCTGTTTTTTCTTGTTCTAAAAGAAATTGTGCCGTTGTGTTTTTCAACAATTTTTTTTGAAATTGCAAGCCCAAGCCCTGTGCCCTCGCCCGCTTTTTTGGTTGTATAGCCCGCATGGAATATTTTTTCCTCGTTTTCCTTGTCAATCCCAACCCCGTTATCTTCAATAACAACCGTCAGCATTTTATTTCTCACAACCGTTCTAATTCTAATTTTACCCTGTTTTTTACTACCCTCGATTGCTTGAATTGCATTCATTAAAATATTTAAAAAAACCTGATTCAGCATATTGGGGTAACAATTCACAAAGGGCAAATTCGCGTAGCGCTTTATTATATTTATCCTGTCTTTGGTTTTGTGTTTCAGCAAATCAAGCGTCAAATCAAGCTCCTGGTTGATATCCGCCTGCTGTTGTATTTCTTCATCCAGGCGCACAAAGCGTTTTAGCGATTTTACAATATTTGATATCCGCTTAATTGCCATTTCGTCAATTTCATTAATTTCCTCCAAAAGTTCTTTGTTTATGCTGTCTTCAAAAAGCTTTTGCATAATTTCGTTGTTAGCGGAAATTGAAGCCAAAGGGGTGTTTATTTCATGCGCAACAGAAGCAATTAATTGCCCCAAAGACGCCATTTTTTCAGAATTTATAAGCTGCAATTGCGTTTCTTTTAATTCTTTTATCGTGTTTTCAAGCTCTTCCTTTTTTTCTCTTATCTGCTCAAACAAATTAACCTGAAGCATGGCAGATGAAATTTGCAGCGATATACTTGTCAAAAGCTCTTTTTCAATTTCGCTTACGGTTTTTTGAGGGGTAAAAATTACAATAACGGCAATTAAAGCGCCCCTGTTCAAAATTGGCATTACAATGCGCGTGAAAGGCGTTTTGCCCACAAGCGTTACGTTTGTGATGTTCGAACCCTTTTTAAGTTCAACCATGGTTTTATTGTCAAACTTAAAGTTTTCTTTTCTTGCGCGGGCAGGGAAAATGTCTTCAATTTCGAACTTCCCGTCGGTTTTCTTTAGAAAATAAAGCCTGTGTGCGCCAAAAATAATGCTTAATTCGCTTAAAGATGTTGTGATTAAGCTTTTGATGTCAATGGTTTCGCGAATGCTTGTTGTAATTCTGTTTAAAAGCGCCATTTTAACAGCCTGATTTTGGGCTTTTGTGTTTGTGGATGAAAATTCCTGATTTTGGATTTTTAATTTTTGGTTTTCATCTTCAAGCGCCCTTAGGCGCAAATCTTTTGTGATTTCATAAAAATAAATGACTTTAAGGCTGTGCACCTTTACTGCTTTTATTATAAAGTGCAAAAATTCGTTTTCGGTTTTTTGATAAACGCAATAAGTTGTGTAATCGTAAGGGCTTTTGATGGCAGAAGCTATGGGAGTGCAGGTTGTTAAATCTTCGCTTTTAAGAACGCATATTTCAAAATAAAACTTGTATTCAAGCCTTTTCAAGGCCTCCTGCCAGTTTGCTTCTTCAATTTTGCCGAAAACCTTTTTAAACGCAGCATTTTGATTAAGCAGGCTGTTTTTGTAATCAAAAATTAAGGCAGGCTCTGAAAGGTTGTTGTATAAGGTTTTTAGAATTTGGCTCATACTATTATTTTAACTTATTTTGCGCTATTTGTAAAAACATTACAAAAATGTTAAAATAAAATATATGGGAAACGAAAGACGGGAAAAATGAAAAAAATTGATATTGTAACGGGGGTAGGGGGCATTGAATAGAAAAGCCTTTACACTTGCTGAAGTTCTTATCACATTAGCAATAATCGGCGTTGTGGCAGCACTTACAATACCTTCTGTTGTGCGCAATTACCAGGAAACCCAAAGAAAGTCTGCCGTTAAGAAACAGTATTCAACGTTAACACGTATTACAAACCTTGTTATGCAAGAAAACGGCGGCGATATGACAACAAACCCGCCAAGCACAAATTATGACAGGATATCGTCTTATTATATGGATATGTATAAAAAATACATACCCCACACAAAAGAATGTATGGGAATTAATGCCTGCGCAAATGCAGGCGTTTGGCACAACAACACGGATTGGTTTGATAAAAACGGTGTGTCTGTAGTCGGAGTGGGAGGGTATTTTTTTTGTACCGCACTGATTGCAAATGACGGTACGCTTTGGCGGTTTTATTTTTATAGACCCAACTGTGATTATAATGAAACTGATATTTGCGGAATCGTACATTTTGATATAAACGGATTTAAAAAGCCGAATACCACGGGTAAAGACATATTCGGTTTTACTATATATAAAAACGGAAAAGTCGACACCAGCGGTTTGGGCAAATTAATGAAAGAATAATCCTTATTTTCCTTCAAGTTCGGCAATTTTTTTGTAAAGCTCAATTTGTGCGCTGCTTAATTCTTTTGGCAGTACGATTTTAATTTTTATATTCAAATTGCCCTTTGTGCCGTCAGGTTTTTGAAGCCCCAAATTCTTTAAGCGCAAGGGTTTATCCGTTTTTGGCGGAATTGTTATTTTAATGTTGCCGTCAGGCGTTTTTACTTCTTTTTTACAACCCAAAACCGCCTGCGATGGCGTTATTTCAACCTCTTTAATTAAATCAAAGCCCGAAATTTGATAATCAACATCTTTAATTCTCACCGTTAAATACAAATCGCCGGTATTTCCGTATTCATCAATTCTGCCTTCCCCTTGCAGCCTTATTTTTTGCCCGTCTTTAACATGTTTTGGCAGCTTTACCGTAAGTTTTTTGGTTTTTTTCAAAATGCCCGTGCCCGAACATTGCGAACAAAAGCCGCTTTTGCCGTCGCAATATCTGCATTTTTCAAAGTTTGAAATATGAACATTTACACTGTCTTTGCCTAAATCAGACAAAGAAAGAACTAAATCTTGGGTTATATCAAGGTTTTTGGCAAGGTTTTGAGGTTTTTGTTTAGGGTGTGTTTGGGCGTATTGCGCTGAACCCATGTTGCCGTAAATATCTGAAAATCCGCCGCCCCCGCGCGAAGAATATGTTCTTCCCCCTGACATCAAATCACCGAAAATTGCGCTGAAAAAGTCTGAAAACCCGCCAAAATCTTCCCCGTAGGTTTGTTGCCCTGCGCCTGCATTTTTTGTAAATTGCGAAAAATCAAAGCCTCCCCAGGTGTTATTGGGGTCAAAATTCGCGCCGTTTTGCCAGTTTTCGCCCAATTGGTCGTAGCGCGCGCGTTTTTCTTTGTCGCTTAAAACTTCATAGGCTTCATTTATATCTTTAAATTTTTCCTGAGCGCCTTTTTCTTTATTGACATCAGGGTGATATTTGCGCGCCAGCTTGCGATAGGCGGATTTAATGCCTGTTTGAGTTTCGCTGCGCTTTACCCCCAAAATTTCATAATAGTCTTTATATTTCATATTATTTATATTAATACAAAAATTGCAAAATCAGCAAAATTTTAATAATTTAATAATAATTAGTTGCCCGTGTCACCCTGAATTTATTTCAGGGTCTTATTGCTTTTAGATGCTGAAACAAGTTCAGCATGACTTGGCGGACGGGGCGGGGGCATTGGTGCCAACACTGTTTTAATCTTCAAGCTCTTTGGCGTAAACTTTGAGCGACGGGGTTATTAACAAATCCGGATATTTTGTGATAAATTCATCTAAAGCAATTTGCGCGTTTCTTTTTTTGTTTTGCGCCTGATAAATAAGCACTGTCACAATTTGCGAAAGCGGGTTCTTATCAGTTTTTGCCTTATATTCTTTGAGTTTTTGATTTAATTTCCCCTGCGCTTTATAGCTTTGTACCAAATTTTTGTAATAAGTTAAATTCATGCAATCCTGCTCAATTGCCGTATCAAAAGAAATCTCCGCCCAGGCGGCGAAATCACCGTTTTGGGTGGATAAATTGTGCTGTTTTTGAATTTTAGACAACTCCATATAAGTGCGCCCCAAATTGTTGAAATAAACCGCTGTTGTTTGTTTTGAGGGGTTAAGCGCAATTGCAATTTTAAACTCTTTAATTGCGGCAAAATAATCACCTTCTTTTAAATAGCCCACCCCCAAATTATTGTGCAATTGTGCGTTTCTTTGGGCGTCAATTATGTGCACATCACCGTAAGATGGCGCATTTAACAACATAACCAAAAAAGATACTATAACAAACTTTTTACAAAACAATTTCTAAATTTTCCTTAGCAAATTGATAATCGGGCGATATTTTTTGGAATTCCGCCTCAAGGCATTTCAGCATATTATCATCGTAGTTGGGGTCGTAGTGGAAAAACATCAATTTTTTAACATGAGCCAATTTTGCCGTTTCCATTGCCATTTCAAACGTGGAATGCCCAAAACCCTGTTTTGACGCTATGGGCGAGGTGTATTCCTGATGTGTGTATTGAGCGTCGTGGATTAATAAATCGGCATCGTAGGCAAATTCAATGAATTTTTTATCCGCCCCGATATAGCTTTCTTTATCCGTTGCATAAACAAGCGTTTTATCTTTATATTGAATTTTAATGCACAAACAGCCGTTTTTCGGGTGGGCGAAGGTTTTATGCGCGCTTATAAGGATATCATCTTCCTTGAATTCGATTTTATCAAGATTTTGTGCCAATTCAAGGCGCGGAGGTTTATTTTTGTTTAAAACAATCACATTTTTTTCGCTGAAATTTTCAATATTTAAGTCACAGCTTATATCTTCAAGCCCGAGCGGGAAAACTTTTTCAAAAAGCACCTGTGAGAGCGTATCTTTTAAATTTTCATTGTTTACATTAAGCCCGAAGATGTTTAATTTGGTTGATTGTATGTATAAAGGGTTGAAAAAAGGCAAGCCCTGGATGTGGTCCTGGTGGATGTGGCTTAAAACAATGACAGCCTCAATGGGTTTTCTGTCATACGAGGTGCTTGAGCTTAAAATGTGTTCGCGGGTTAAATCGCGCCCCAAATCAATAATGCCGCCGCCTGCATCCAAAATAATCAAACGCCCTGCAACATTCACTTCAACACATGAAGTATTTCCCCCAAATTCCAGAAAATTGGCTTTGGGCGTGGGGTATGAACCTCTTGTTCCTCTAAATTTAACTTTAAAATCATTCATCAAATTCTGCCTCTTGTGTTTTGGCTTTTTTGTCTTTCACTTTTTTATAAACCACAATGCTGCATTCGCGATCTTTTTCTTTTCCTAAAAATGTTGAAAAAGAAATTGTTGTTGCTTTACTTTGTGCCTGCAATTCCTTCAAATCCGTTTCATAAAAATAGAAGTCAAAAACGGTTCTGTCTTTATAGTTTGTCACGTTAACAAGCCTAAAAGCATTGGGGTATGTGACTAATGCGGGGCTTGAAACATGTATTATATTGTCTTCCTTGGTAATTTTTGTTGTGTGATAGTGACCTGAAAAAATCACAATAGGATTTTTATATTTTCTTATAACTTCAAGATATTTGTCGGCATTTAAAACCTTGTGATGTTCGCTTGAAAACGGTTCTAAAACGGGAAAATGCTGGTAAATTAAAATAACTTTATTCTGGTTTTTTTCCAGTTCATCTTCCAAAAATGCAAGCTGTTCTTGTGAAATTTCGCCGTTGTTTGTTTTTGCTTCAGGAATTGACAAATCCAAAACAATTATTCGATAATCGCGCTTGGGGCTGAACGAATAATAGGTTTTGTTGAAAGGATAATTCGGGTTATATTTTTTAACAAGCGCAAGCGCTTCGTCTTTTGTTAAATACTCTTTATCTGTTGCCAAACCCGATGTGTCATGGTTTCCAAACGCCATAATAACGGGGTATTTAAGCTCTGTTAAGGTTGTGAAAAATTCATTGTAATAAGCCTGCGTGGGTTCATCCACCATATCGCCCGTAAACACAACAAAATCAACCCCGTTAATTTGATTAATCTGCTTAATTGCGCCTGTTAACAAAAGGTTTGATTCCTTTAAAAGCTTGTAGGGGGTGGATTCTCTGTCTGTTATGTGAGTGTCTGAAAGCTGCACAAACTTGAGCGAAATATCTTTGAAAGAAAACGCAAAAGCCCCGCTTACGCCTACAATTACTGTAATTACAAATATAAATAGTTTTGATAATATATTTTTTTTCATCTTTATACCAATTGAGCCAATCTTTGTATCAGTTCCATATTTTTTTGTGCAAATTCGCTTCCTCTTGCATTTATTGCATAAATTAAAGCAAGCGGCAGGTTTAAGGCGTCACCTTTTTGAAGGTTTTCTTCGTAAAGTTCGTCAAAATTTTCGCTCAGCCTTAATGTCCAGTTAGGGTCGCCCGATGTGCCGGGAGTGTTATAAACTTCACAAATTCCGAAGAAATCCGTAAAGAAAATTTGAATATTTTGAGCGCACGACGCTAAAATTTCCACAAGTTTTGAAAAAGCCAAAAACTGCCCGTCTGTGCAGAGTTTGTGCTGAATTTTGTCTTTTTCGTCAAAAGTTGAAAATAAATCTTCCATTAAATTTTTAACGTGGTCTTCAACTTTTTCGGTGTTTACAAGAGCATTTGCCCACAACCTTATGGGTTCGTTATCGTGTGTTCCCACCATTGCCCAGGAGCGCCCGGTTATGTTTTTGCAGCGGTAAGGGTGGTCTTCTTCTTCCGGCACAACAAATTGCACCAATTTCATGCCCTGAAGGTCATATTTTTCCATAACTTTTTCAACAGGATAGGTCAAAGTGCCCAAATCTTCCGCCACAATAGCGTCTTTGTCAAGCCCTGCTTCAAGTGCGGCTGCTATTACTATTTTTTCTATTGTAAGAGCGTATTTTTTAATTTGTTCGTCTGTTAAGTGCTTAATCCATTTTTCTTTATCGGGCTTAATTTCTTCATCCACATCTTCCATTGTTGCAATAGAATATTTTTTCAAAAACTCATGCTGGGGCGATGAATAAAGCCTGCCTGCGCCTTCTTCCACCTTTGGCAGACACCCTGCTTTGTAAACCCAGGGGTCAATTAAGCCTACGGTATGATCAATCCTCACCCCGCCCGGGTTTTCCTTAAACATTTTTAAATACAGTTTTTTAAGTAAAACGCCCGCAGGGCCCAAAGAGCCGTCTTTATTAAACAATTTTTCGGGGTCAATAACAGAAAAACCCCATGCCTGACCGTCTTTTGAAAAATAATCGGGCGGGCAGCCAAGACACCAGCCTTCTAAAAATAAAGATTGATACGCCCAGCAATCTCTGTCTGAAAAAGCCACCTGCCTGTCTGCTATCATTTTAACGCCTTTTGCCTTTGCATACTGGCGTGTTTGTTCGCTTTGAAGCGCAAAAATAAACTGCACAAGCTTATATTTTTCAATAACGTCATAATATTTTTTTGTTATTCCTTCAATTCTTTTTTTGGCGGCTTCAGGGTGTTTTGGCTTAAAAATGTTTCTGTCTATTTCGTTTTCCCAATGCGGCCAGTAATCTGATTTATTTTCTAAAACAAAAGCCTCATAAAGCGCATCATTATCAAGCCAGAAGGCATTTTCTTTTTTAAAATTGCTAAATTTTCTTTTTAAAAGCCAAGAGCCTCTTTTTTTGAAATTTTCATAAATTTCATCAAAAGCCATATCATACATTTGGCAAGAATATTGGTATGACGCTCTGGCATGGTCAGTGTTCGGGTTATTTGCAACAATTTTTTCAAACGTTTCATCAGACAAAAGCTTTTCCCATTTTTTTTGTGTAAGCGCTTTTAAATCCACAAAAAGCGGATTGCCTGAAAATATTGTGCCGCAATAGGGGCTCGGGTCGCTTGTTTTTGTTTTGCCCACAGGCCCAAGTTGAATGGCGTTAAAAATATCGGAAGCAAAATCAATTAATTTTTGCCCGCCTTCACTGTTATATGTTCCAAAGCCCGTGTTTTCGCCCTGTGCTGAAGGAAAGCTGACCCCGTGTAATATTAAAGCCAAATTCTTTTTACCAAGGGCGCTAAGCGCGTCTTTTACGGTTTGTGTAAATTCAGCGGTATTTTTTTTAGATGTCTGACAAATCATTATTATTTACCTTTCTTAAAGACTAATATCCTTTAACACCGTGCTTTTGCAGATATTCTTTAACGGAATTTAGGGAACTTTGCACAATTCTTGTTATGCGCGAAGACGATAACCCCACTTGCTGGGCAATTTGTTTAACCTGCATATTACGATAAAACCTGTATTCCACAATTGTCCTGTCTTTTTGAGGCAATTGCGCAATGGCTTCTTTGATAATTTTGCTCAATTCCGCAATTTCTGCCTTTTCATCGGGCAGGGCGGACGGGTCTTTTATAAAATCAAACGGCGAATCAGTATCAGACGAGGACGAGGCTATTAAATCAATTGATAAAATTGTTTCATAAACCGCTTCACGGACTTTTGCAGGCGAAATATCCAGGCTTGAAGATTCATTCTCATCGCCTGCGGCTTCTGTGCTTTCTTCGGCTTTGTGTTTGAGCGTGTACCATTTGTAGCGGTTTCTTAATTCATTCCTAATTGCCCATCTCACGGCTGTTGCGATGTAAGATGAGTTATATTTTTCAAGCTGCTCTTCGGTTTTATCTTTAATTAAAGCCTGTATCGCAATAATACCGATTGAAACCAATTCTTCACATTCCACCATATGAGAAGGGATGCGTCTGTATTCAACTCTTGCAACTTTTTGTATGATATCTATGTAATTTTGTAATCTGGATTGCACGTTTACTGCCATATGTTAATCATTCTACGCCTTACATTGATTTTACTACTATTTTATGTTTTATGCAAACATAATCAAATAAATGTATTAGATATCCAAATAAATGGCGTCGTGTTGCGTGCCAACACCTTGTCAGCGCTGCCCTCTCAATTTTCAAGCGTCCTTGTCATGCTGAACTTGTTTCAGGGTCTATTCAGCGCTTGAAACCCTGCTATGGGCATTTTACATGTACTTTTTTATAAAAAAGTACCAAAAAATCGCCACAGGGTGCTCCATTCCCGAAATTTCTAAGCTCACCTTTTCTATGCTCAACAACTCACCGATTTTTTGTTAATCCAAAAAATCGCCTCAAACAGTTTCGCTCTTTATGTTCGCTAACAAATTTCTGTCCATTCCCGCACACAGTGGCAAGAGGCTTGGCGTACAAAAGTAAAGAACAAATTGCCACCCTAAATTTGACAGGAGCCTGAAGGCAAAGTATAAAATTTGCTAATACCAAAATCTATCTTACTAGCTTCAAATAATTTTTTTCCATCTTTTTTCTTTTAAGCCATCCGTAGTTTGATTTTAAAAACTTCAAATCATCCCCGAAAATTATCTCATTCAAAGAATTAAACACCTGTTTTGCAAGGTGGATGTTTTCCAATTTCACCAAAAGCGAAATTTTAAGTTCATACAGCGAAGATAAAAATTCAAGCTCCTCGTCATCTTCTTCTTGAAAATTATCAATCGCCAAATTGCAATATTTCAGCGCATTTTGGCAATCTTGAAGCATTTCATAACAACTTGCAATGTTTGCAAGATTTCTAAAATTTGAAGGCTCTGTTTTTTCAACCTCAAGGAAACAGTTTTTGGCATCTTCCAATTTATCCGTATAGAGCATAACTTCGCCCTTTAAATTCCATGCTTTTGCGAAATTGTGCGCTATGCTTAAACTTTTGTCTAAACACTTAAGCGCAAGACGGGGATTATCCAAAAAATAGAAATAATC
>CAZYYK010000022.1:0-9517 GCA_964651135.1 uncultured Gammaproteobacteria bacterium
TTCAACTATTTTTTTGACATCAAGCCCGCAGAAAGCAACATCTTCAGATGCCACAAACCAGCCTTCTTTCGCTTCACAAAAGATTAAAGGGCGGTAACCCACAGGGTCGCGGTATGCCACAACTTTTTTGGGAAGGTAAAAAACAATTGAAAAAGCGCCTTTTGAAAAATCGCGGCACAAACATTCGCCTATTTCATCAAACCCCCATTCGCCCGGCGGTTTTTTAAGCCCGTAAACTATGCGTTTTAAAAGCACTTCGCTATCCGATGAAGTTATAAAAACTTCGCCTATCTGCTCAAATTTTTTGCGAATTTTCATAGCCTTTTTAACGTTGCCGTTGTGCGCCACGGAAACGTTTTGGTCTAAATAGTTGATTAAATAAGGCTGTGCATTAATTGAATTTGAGCCGCGCTGGGTAGCGTAGCGCACATGCCCTATGCCGAATCTGCCCTCAACTTTTTCAACTGCACTTGGCGGGAGCGCTTCCATAACAAGCCCTTTATCTTTAATGAGCGTTTGTTTGTAATCTCCGACGGAAATTCCCGCAGATTCCTGGCCGCGGTGCTGAAGCTTGAAAAGCCCCTTGGTAACTATTTGCGAAATGCCGCCCGCATGCGCAAACCCCCCAAAAATACCGCATTCTTCGCCAAGTTTATCACTCGTCATTTTTCAATTTCCTCTCCGATTGAATTTTTCCATAAGTTTTTTAATTTATCTAACTCAAATTCGTATTGATTGATTTTTATTTTATTGCCTGTACAAACGCCTAAAAGCCTGTAAGGTACGGAATTTTCTTTTAAATATTTTTCAATATCCAAAGCGTTTTCACCTGAAATTAAATATCTGCCCGTAATTTCACCGAATAGAATTTTAAGTTCATCTTTAGCATTATCGGGAATTATATTGCAGCAAATGCCTGTGCCGCCGTTAAATGCGCCTTCTAAAAGTGCGCCCAAAAGCCCGCCTTCAGCCACATCAACGCAGCCTTTAATGTATTTTTTGTGGCATAGTTCAAACACTGTTTTTTCAAGTTGTTTTTCAAGGGTTAAATTAATGGTGTCGATTTCACCCCCCAAAAAATCCCAAAACGCCATCTGGTATAAGGAAGCACCAACAGGTGAGTTATCAGATATTTCTTTACCTATTAAAAATACTGTTTCGCCGTTCTTAAATTCAGCCCTTAAAAGATTATCGGGCGATTTTGCATACCCTGCCATGCCTATTGTGGGGGTTGGATACACCCTTATATCTTCACATTCGTTGTAAAAAGAAACATTGCCCGAAACAACGGGAATTTCAAGCTCCGTGCAGGCCTGTGTTATGCCGTCTATTGATTTTACAAACTGATATGCAACTTCATCGCGCTCCGGGTTGCCGTAATTTAAGCAATCCGTTATACCCAAAGGTTTAAAGCCCGATGATACAAGGTTTCTGTACGCTTCCCAAACGCTTTGGCGTGAGCCTTCATAAGGGTTTAGAAAAACTGCTCTTGGGTTAGAATCAATGGTGAGTCCTAACACGCCGCCTTCTTCAAAAAGCCAAATCCCCGCAGCGCCTGCTTTACCCGGCGCAAGGGATGTTCTTGCACCCACTGTGTGATCGTATTGGGTGTAAATCCAGTTTTTTGACGCGAAATTAGGGTCTGCGCAAAGTTTTTCAACCGCATGCACCACATCCATTTTGCACTTACACTTTTTAGAAGAATATTCTTTTATATAATCAGGCTCAATTTCAGTCAAATCATATAAAACGCCGTTATTTAAAATTTCGGGTGATACATTTGCAACCATATCATTGTTAAAAAACAGGCGGTATTCTTTCTCTGGTATGGTTTTGCCGATTAATGCCGCAGGAACTTCATATTTTGCAGCTATTTCCATAACTTTGTTAACGCCATCTTTTGTGGTTACAAAAATCATGCGCTCTTGAGATTCGCTGAGCATAATCTCCCAAGACTGCATGCCTTCTTCCCTTAAATGGACTTTATCCAAATAAAGCTCCATGCCGCAATTGCCTTTATATGCCATTTCAGACGTTGACGATAAAAGCCCCGCAGCGCCGCAATCCTGGCATGCCAGAACTTCGTCAAGCTTTAAAATTTCAAGGGTTGCTTCAATTAAAATTTTCTTGACAAAAGGGTCGCCCACCTGAACAGAGGGCCTGTCTTCTTTTGAATTTTCACTCAATTCTTTTGAAGCAAAACTTGCGCCGTGAATGCCGTCGCGGCCTGTGTATGAGCCCACTATCACAACGTAATTATCGGGGGGGGCGGATGATATTTTGATATCTTTTTTATTCACAATCCCCACTGCCATAACGTTTACGAGGGGAGATGTTTCATAGCACCTGTCAAAACCCACCTCGCCTGCAACCGTGGGAACGCCTATTGAATTGCCGTAAGAGCTTATGCCTTTTACCACGCCGCTAAAAAGGTGTTTTGAATTATCGGATTTGCCGCCTTCATTGATTCTGCCGAATTTTAAAGAATCTAAAAGTGCCACAGGCCTTGCGCCAAGCGCCAGAACATCTCTTATAATGCCGCCTATGCCTGTTGCAGCGCCTTGGAAAGGTTCAACAGCGCTTGGGTGATTGTGGGATTCTGCTTTAAAAAACACAACATGTTCGCCTATTTCAACCCCGCCTGCGTTTTCTTCGCTGTGCAGAGAGCCTTTTTTGGGGAAGCGCGACAAATATTTTCTTGAATGGCTGTATCCGCAGTGTTCAGACCACATTGCAGAAAACAGGTATGTTTCAACCTCATTTGGTTTGCGCCCCAATTGTTTTACAATTTCTTCATACTCAAAATCCGTTAAACCCAGTGCTTTATAGAGTTTTTTGTCTGTTGTGTTCATCATTTTTCAAACTTTCCTCAATCAATTCAAATATTTTTAAACCGTCAGTGTTGCCTGTTTCATTAAAACATGCCCGCTCAGGGTGCGGCATCATGCCCATTATTTTGTTTTCTTTATCCCAAAGCCCCGCTATATCATCATCAGAGCCGTTCGGGTTATTTGTGTATGTTAAGAAAACAAGGTTTTTGTCAAAATTATCGGGCTTTAAATATCTGCCCTCGCCGTGCGCTATGGGCAATTTAATTGTTTTATCGCCCAATTTTAAACCCACGGTTTTGCAAACAAATCTTGTGTTCCAATTATCCGTTAAAACGCCCGGCAAAAGCTTGCATTCGCACAAAATCTGAAAACCGTTGCAGATGCCGACCACCATGCCGCGTTTTGCAGCAACATAATTTTTAACCGCTTCCATAACCGGTGAAAACTTTGCAAGACGCCCGGAGCGGATGTAATCGCCGTATGAAAAACCGCCCGGCAGAAAAATTACATCGTAATCTTCAAGATTTTGTTCAAAGTGCCAAAGATATGACGCTTCCCAGCCCATTTTTTCGCAGGCAAGCCTTGTGTCTTTATCACAATTTGTGCCCGGAAAAACTACAATGCCCGCCCTCATCTTTAAACCTTCTCAAACTTTTTAACTTCGTACTTTTCCAAAATCGGGTTTGAAAGAATTTCGGCGCATATGTATTCCAATTTTTCCTTTGCCTTAATTTCCTCATCGGCGTCAACTTCAAGAGTGAAGAATTTGCCCACACCCACCTTTGGTGCATCTTCAAGCTTCATTCTTTTCAAAATAGTGTCAATGGCGCTTCCCTGCGGGTCGCGAACACCATTTTTAAGAGTTACTATAACATCTGCCTTATATTTCATAATTTAACCCCCAAAATTTTTGCTAAATTTGTGTAAGATTCAACCAAACTGCCTTTATCTTCCCTAAATACGTCTTTGTCCAAAGATTCAACTGTGCCCTTGCGCCAAAAACGGCAGGTATCGGGCGAAATTTCATCTGCAAGAATTATTTCATTATCCACGGTTTTGCCGAATTCAAGCTTAAAATCAACAAGGGTTACGTTAAACTTATCAACATAAGCCGATAAAATTTTATTTACTTCCAGTGCCTGTTTTTTTATAAAATCAATTTCTTTTTTTGTTGCAAGCCCTTGTTGAACGGCTTGCTCTTCAGTAATTAAAGGGTCGCCAAGCTCATCGTTTTTATAAAAAATTTCAAAAAGAGGGCTCTCAAATTTGAAGCCCTTCTCATACCCTTCTCTTTTGCATATCGAACCTGCGGCATAGTTTCTAACCACAACTTCAAGCGGTATTATATGAACCCTTTTTGCAACAAGCGAAAGCTTATCCAGATATTTAACCGTGTGGGTTTTAATGCCCGCATGCTCTAAAATTGTAAAAAAGTGTTTTGCAAAAGCCAAATTCAGCCTGCCTTTTCCTTCAATTGTTTCTTTTTTCTCTCCGTTAAAGGCTGTTGCGCTATCTTTGTATTCAATTAAAATTTCGCAAGGTCTTTCAGTCTTAAAGACTTTTTTGGCCTTGCCCTCATATAGTAAATCCATTTTGTTAAGCCCCCCATGCTTTTATACTTTAAAATTACCATGAAAAATAAATATTTGCCATTGGATGTAAAGATGTGTTTACAAGAACGTAAGCAAAATTTTAAATTTTAAAACATAAATTTATGATATAATAAGCTCATGGATGATAATTTACACAACCCGAAATTTGATGAATTAGGCTACATACAAGTTTACACAGGGCCGGGCAAAGGCAAAACAACGGCGTCTTTGGGGCTTATATTGCGCGCTTTGGGGCGCGGGTGGAGTGTTTTGCTTGTAATGTT
Organism: uncultured Gammaproteobacteria bacterium; assembly: GCA_964651135.1. GTDB lineage: Bacteria > Cyanobacteriota > Vampirovibrionia > Gastranaerophilales > Gastranaerophilaceae > CAYYBA01. The sequence continues at coordinate 4,708 of CAZYYK010000022.1, forward strand.
TACAAAAGGCGGAAGTGATTACGGCGAACTGCATTCGTTTTCAAAGCTTTCTCCAAACATCAAAAATAAATTTAAAATTGTGAATGCGGGCTTAAACAGAATTGTTTATCAAAAAAATAAAACAGAAAAAGATAAGCAGGAAGTGCAAAAAGGCTGGCAGATAGCCAAAAAGGCCATTCAAAACAATGAATTTCAGCTTATTGTTTTGGATGAAGCAAATATAGCAATAGATTTAGATTTAATTGATTTGAATGAAATGCTTGAAGTTTTAAAAAACAAGCCCAAAAACATGGAAATTGTTTTAACGGGGCGCGGCGCCAGGGATGAAATTATAGAAATTGCACATTTGGTTTCTGAAATTAAGCCCGTAAAACACTACTGGGATATAGGTGTAGACGCAAGAAAGGGTGTGGAATATTAAAGTTAAAAGAAGATATGTGCTTGAAATTTTAATTTGGATTTTATCTATCCTGCTTTTTTGCGCTCTTTTGTGGGGGGCGCATTTTATCTATTTTGTTAAAAATAACACTTACACAATAAGTTTTCGCGATATCGACGGCATTATAAACGGTTCGCCGGTTAGAATAATGGGGGTTGTTGTAGGGCATGTGAGAAAACTTACGCCTTATTCTGAAGGCATTGACGTGCAATTTATAATAACAAGAAAGGGTATAAAAATCCCAAACGGGTCAATTGCCAAGGTTTCTTTTTCGGGGCTTGCGGGTTCGCGTTCTATTGAAATTCTGCCGCCGACTTTTGAAACTGTTGATGCGCTGGGCATTATAACAAAGTCCCCGATGCGCATTAAAGATATTTTTGAATACGGCAAAGTTTACAGTGAAACTTTGGTGGCTGTACAAAAAGAAATTGAAAAAATGTCTGAAGAAAACCTGTTTATGATAATAAGCAAGCTTAGCCATAAATATGATTTACAGCCGTTTGACAATGCTCTTGAAAAAAGCATAGACGTTGAAAGTTCTTTAAACAAAAAGCTTGACAACATACCTAATATAGAAAATCAGATTGATAAAATTATAGAAAAAGTTCCAAAAAAATAACCGTACTCCCCAAATGTTAATACAAATTTACGAACGGCAAAAATTATCTTGATAAAAACCTGTGTTAATCCTATAATATAATTGTGAGCACAGATGACAAAAGAGAAGAAAAAATAGCAATTTACCCGGGCAGTTTTGACCCTATAACAAAAGGGCATTTGGATGTATTGAAAAAGGCCTCAAAAATGTTTGACAGGGTGGTTATTGCCGTGCTTACAAACAGCAAGAAAAAATCCTTTTTGCCGATAAGCGACAGGGTAAAGCTTATAAAAGATTCTATTAAAGATATTGAAAATGCTGAAGTTTCAAATTTTGAAGGTTTAACAATCGAATACGCACAGAAAATAGGCGCAAAGTGGATAATAAGGGGGCTTCGCGCGGTAACAGATTTGGATTATGAAATGCAGTTGTCACAGGCAAATGATTCAATGAACCCGGATATTTGCACGGTGTTTTTGACCACAAAACCAAAATATAACTTCATTTCTTCAAGCATTGTTAAGGAAATTTCACTTTTCGGGCATGACATTTCTAAATTTGTTCCTGAAAGTGTGGTAAAATATTTACAAGAAAATAAAATGAAAGGTGATAATAATGTCGCAAGCTGATGAAAAATTGTACGATCTTATTAGTGATTTAGAGAGGTTATCTGAAGAAAGCTTCCCCGTTTTCTTTTTTAAGCTTATAAAAACTAAAGAACTTCAAAGAATAATTGATATCTTCCCCAGTGTTGTTCAAAACGAAATAAGGGATGCGCATGTCATTTTAAGAAAAAAGGAAGAAATCTTGCAGGATTCAAGAATTAAGGCTGAGCGCATTATTGCCAACGCTGAAAGTGACAGAAACAGGCTTCTTAGCGAATCAAGCATATTAAAAGACATTGAAGAAAAAGCACAAAAATTCAGACAGGATGTTATGGAAGAATGCGAAGCAATTAAAATGAAAGCATTTAACGAAGCAGAAGGCGTGCGTTTGGACGCCACACAGGAAGCCATAAAAATAAGAGAGGGCGCACAAAACTATGCCCAAAGTGTTCTGGAAAAATTAGAAGGCGACCTGAACCAGCTTTATCAAATTGTTATGAACGGACAGCAATATTTAAACGAAATGAGAGCGGAAGAAAGCGGCAAAGTGCCCGCATCGCCTTTATTGGATTTGGATAACAAATAAGTATGAAAAAAATATTACTGTTCTGTTTAACCTTAATTTTATCGTTAAACTTGCTCTTGGCCGGATTTTGTGAGGTAATTTACCCGCAGGTTGATAAGAACGGTGTAATTTCGCAGGCCGCCCGTAAAATAGACAACATTTTCCCCAACTATAATATGAGCCTTGAAATTTTTTACCCGGGGGGGCGCGGAACAAACCAGCTTGTGATTTATAAAAAAGATTACGGCAAATACACTCTTACAAATGAATATGGCACAGAAGCAATTGTTGAGGGGGATACGGTTGTTAAGCTTTCGGGTGCAAATTCTCAAATTCCTCAAAACGGCTATGTTATAAGCGGGCATGGAACGGCGAAAAAGTGGATAACGGACAATTTAAAAGTCGGCACAAAAGTTAACATTAGTGAAACTTCAAACACACTCACAGCTTACACAACGGTTGAAAGCTACAAAATTTGTGCGGAACTTAAAATAAATGAGGTTGAAAAAATAGTAGAAGAAGCCCCTTTAAATAAATATAACTACCAAAAAGTTAAGGAATATCTTAAAAAAGCAAAAAAATATTACAGGAAAATTGACGGAAACGATGAGGGAAGCCTGATGGCGGCAGTTGATTCAATTCAAATGTCATATTGCGCGCTTAATTATTCCCTGCCTTACATTGAAAGCGAGCTCAAAGGTGTGTGGGTGCGCCCTGTTGAAAAAACCTCTTTTGAAATTGAGCGCACTTTAAATGAAATGCAAAAAATGGGCATAAATTCTGTTTTTCTTGAAACATATTACCACGGAAAAACCATTTTTCCCTCAGCCGTAATGAAAAAATACGGCTTTTACGAACAAAACCCCGAATTTTGCGACGTGGACATTTTAGCAGTCTGGGTAGCGCAAGCACACAAAAGAAATATAAAAGTGCATATCTGGTTTGAATCTTTTTATATAGGAAACAGCCTTCCTTTGGGGGATGTCAAAAACATTTTAACGGTAAAACCTAATTGGGGCAACAAAGATAAATTAAACTATCAAAGCGTTGTGCCTGTGGCGCATTCGCTTGAGCACAACGGGTATTTTTTAGACCCTGCAAACCCAGAAGTTACCCAATTTTTAACGGAATTAATACAAGAGGTTTGCGCAAAGTATGATATAGACGGCATAAACCTTGATTATGTGCGCTACCCCGCAAGCGCTAAACCTTCCAACATTTCCTATGAAAGAACAAACTGGGGCTACACGGATTACGCCAGGAACGAATTCAAAACCAAATATTTAACCGACCCTGTTGATATAATATACAAAACACCGATGTGGGACACCTGGAGCCAATACAGGCGCGATAAAGTGAGCAAATATGTTGCGGATATTTCAGATTTGGTTAAAAACAGAAACGTAATGCTTTCAACCGTTATTTTTCCGTCAGAAGAAAACGGGCTTGAAACCAAGCAGCAGGATTGGCAAAAGTGGTCACAGGAAAATTATGTGAACGCTTTTACGCCTTTAATTTTAACGGCGGATTACGGGCTTTCCAATGAAATGATTAAAAATATTAAAAAACGCTCAAGCTCAAAAACGGAGCTTTACCCGGGGCTTTTTATAGCCTTTATGGGCGCAGATTCCGAAGATTTGCTTAAACAAATACACGTTGCAAGAAACCAACAAGCCGCAGGTATTGTGTTATTTGACTGGGCACATATGGATAAAACCTATATCAACACTCTTAAATCTTCCGTGTTTTTACCGCCCGAAGAAGAAATGCCCGCTGAAAAACAAAAATCCAAACGCAGATTTAAGCTTTTCGGTAAGAAAAATAAATAGCAAATTAATTCAACCATCGCGAAATTGTTTTATAGATTTTTTATAATTTCATCCCTAAAATCAGATGTTAGGGCGCATCCGCCTAAATCACGGGTTAAGACCCTGCCCTGTTTTAAAACCTTAAATAAGGCGCGCTCAATTTTTTGGGCAATATCAAATTCGCCCAAATATTTTGTCATCTCAATTGCGCACAATAAAAGCGCCGTGGGGTTTGCAAGGTTTTTGCCCGCTATATCCAATGCCGCCCCATGCACGGGTTCAAAAACAGCGCAATTTTGCCCGATATTTGCCCCCTGCGCCACGCCAAGCCCGCCAATAAGCCCTGCTGTTAAATCCGACACAATATCACCGTACAAATTAGGCATAACCAAAACATCAAATTTGGAAGGGTTTTGAACAAGCTGCATGCACAAATTATCCACCAAAATTTCATTGTATTCAATTTTGCCTTCATAATTTTTGGCAACTTCACGCGCGCATTCCAAAAAAAGCCCGTCTGCAAGCTTGCAGATGTTTGCTTTGCTTACTGCCGTAACTTTTTTGCGGTTATTTTTTATGGCGTATTCAAAAGCCCATTTCACAATTCTTTCAGACGCACCGCGTGTTATAACCTTTATACCATGCACCGTGTTTTCATCAATTTTTTCTTCTATTCCGCAGTATAAATCTTCCGTGTTTTCGCGCACAACCACAAGGTCAACATTGCTAAACGGGGTTTTAATGCCTTCAATATTTTTACACGGGCGCACGTTTACATATAAATCCAATTCACGG
>CAZYYK010000022.1:9527-17410 GCA_964651135.1 uncultured Gammaproteobacteria bacterium
AGCGCCACATTAATTGAGCGAAAGCCCTTGCCGATAGGTGTTTCAACGGGTGCTTTAAGGGCAACCCTGTTTTTTTTAATTGAATCTATAACCCTTTGAGGCAAAGGCGTCCCTTCTTTTTCAATAACGCCTGTGCCCGCATTTTGCACATCCCAATTTATTTTAAGCCCTGCTGCGTCTAAAATTTTTGTCACAGCATCTGAAATTTCAGGCCCAATGCCGTCGCCTTTTATTAAAGTTACATTATACAATTGCAAAATCTCCGTGTTTTTTTAAATGTTCAATCAAACCGCCGTCGTGCAGAAGTTTTATCATAACATCAGGCAGCGGGGTTATTTTAATTTCAATGTTTTTAGTGACATTTTTCAAGACGCCTTTTTGCACATCAAGTTCAAGAACATCGAGCGCGTCAATTTTATCCGTGTCACATTCAATAAGTAAAAGCCCTATATTTATTGCATTTCTATAAAATATTCTGGCAAAACTTTTTGCAATAACCGCTCCCACGCCCGCAATTTTTATAATCTGAGGCGCATGTTCTCTTGATGAACCAAGCCCAAAATTGCTGCCCGCAACCACAAAATCGCCTTTTTGCACAAGACGCGCAAAATTTGGGTCAGCATCTTCCAAAACATGTTTTGAAAATTCTTCCAAATTCGAGCGCAGGTGAAAAAGCCTGCCCGGCGCTATGTGGTCAGTTGAAATGTCATCACCGAATTTAAAAGCCTTGCCTTTTTTAATTTCCATTTTGTTTTCCTTTATATCGATTTTTATATTATAATTAAAACATGGAAAAATTGAAAATAGGGATTATAGGTTTAGGGTTAATCGGAGGCTCAATTTTTAAGGCGCTCAAACACAAAGGCCTCAGCGTTTTTGCTGTTTCAAAAAGTCAAAAGGGCGAAAATATTTCATCTGACATAAACATCTTAAAAAAATGCGATGTTATTTTTGTATGCTCCAAAATGTCACAAACCCTTGATGTGCTTGAAAAATTAAAAGATATTGCGCCCAAAAACACAATTGTCACGGATGTTTGTTCAATTAAAGGTTTTTTAGAAAATAAAACCTACCCTTTTAAATTCATAACCTCTCATCCTATGGCAGGCACGGAGTTTAGCGGTTTTCAGAATTCTTTTAAAGAACTTTTTGTCGGTGCCAAATGGGTTTTGGGCGAAAAAAACGAAACGCTTGAAAACCTTATAGAACAAATGGGCGCAACGCCTGTTTTTGCAAACGCAAAAGAGCATGATGCCGCCGCAGCGCTTATTTCGCACGCTCCTGCGCTTTTGGCGTACGCCGTATTTGACGCCGCACAAGATAACCCCCTTGCGCTGACGCTTGCCTCAAGCGGCTTTCGGGATATGACAAGGCTTGCAATGACGCCTTCAGGCTTAATTTCAGATATGTTAGAGTTCAATGAAGAAAATATCGACCTTGCAATTTCAAAAATTATAAATTCGCTTCAACAAATAAAAAGTTTGCCTTATAATCAGAAGATAGAGGTTTTTGAGCAGATTGCAAAAAAACGCAGTGAGATGTATGAAAATGGAAAAAATAAAATCTTATATTAAGAATATCAAGTCTAAAATCCGTGCCAAAATCAAAGAAATGCCGATTTTAGACAAATACATAATAAAACAGCTTTTCGAGGTTTTTATGCTTGGCGTTATTGTTTTTACGTCAATTATTTTTGCGTCCGAAACCTTTACCCAGCTTATAAAACAAATTTCAATGTACGGAATACCCTTTAATATCGCAATTATGATGGTTATTTTGAATCTGCCGCAGGTTTTTGTTATGACAATCCCCATTTCAACACTGTTTGCAACAGTTATGACAATTAACCGCCTGAGTTTGAATTCCGAAATAACGGTTTTAAGGGCGTGCGGGGTTGGCATTCAAAGAATTTCAAAGCCTGTTTTTATTTTTGCGATAGTTATGACATGCTTGAGCCTTTTTATAAACGAATTTATTGTGCCTGCAACAAGCCGCCAGGCGCAGCTTTTGGCTATTTATTCGCTTCAGCAAAAGCATGTTCCCGAAGGCAAGAAAAATTATACACTGCAGGAAACAGACTCCAAACGCGAACTTAAACGGCTTTTTTATGTGCAGGAATGCAAAGATAAAACTCTTAAAAACATAACAGTTTTGGATTTGTCGAACAAAGATTTGGTTCAGCTTGTGCAGTCAAAAGTAGGCAGAACAAGCGACCTTGGCTGGATTTTTAAGGATGCCGTTGCATATACAATTTCTATGACGGACAAAGTGTTTAACACGGCTCTTTCAGACGAACTTGTTTTAAATTTCGGGGTTGAAAGCATTGATAGCATTATAAAAGAAAGCGCAAGCCAGTATAATTACTTTAAATTGCTAAAGCACATTCATCAAAATAAAGGCAAGCCTGATTTTGTCAAAAAAATGGAAACAAAATACAGGGTTGAGCTGCATGATAAAATTGCCCTGCCTTTAACAACCCTTGCGCTTGCACTTGTGGGCATTCCCCTTGCAATAACCCCGCCAAGAGTGCGTTATAACCGCGGCTTTTTGTTCAGCGTTCTTATAATCTTTGTATTTTATTTAATAAGGGCATTTTCAATAAATCTGGGTGAAACGCAAGCACTGCCGCCATTTTTGGCTGCCTGGCTTCCTGTTATTTCAATTTTTATTATAGGCGCTATTTTATATTACAGAAAAGCTTATAAAATTTAGTATTATTCATAAGGGTATGCACAGTTTTTATTCTTCATGTTATAATTATTTTATCGCAATTACTAAGGAAAAATTATGTACGGTATCATTTTGGCAGGCGGAAGCGGTTCAAGACTTTGGCCGTTATCACGCGAACTTTACCCGAAACAGCTTTTAAAATTAAATTCGGAAAAAAGCCTCTTGGAAGCGACATTTGAACGTTTAGGCTGTTTGATGAACTATGAAAATATTGTGAGCATCACAAACACAAAGCATACCACAGACGTGAAGGCGCAATTAAACAAAATCCACTCCCAGAGCGTTGTTCTATCAGAACCCATTGCAAAAAACACGGCTCCTGCAATTTCTGTTGCAGTTAAGTATATTTTGGATAAACATCAGGATGATATTATCCTTGCCGTGCCTTCCGACCATTTAATCAAAGATTGCAAAGCCTTCAGAAAAACGGTTGAACAAGGCGAAAAGCTGGCAAAAAAAGGCTATATTGTAACTTTTGGCATTAAACCCGGCTGCGCGCACACAGGCTATGGCTACATAAAAACATCTAAAATGCTTGCAGGGCTTAAGGTTGATGAATTTAAAGAAAAGCCCGATGGAAAAACCGCAAAAAAATATTTTGAAAGCGGGCGCTATTTTTGGAACAGCGGCATTTTTATGTTTAAGGCAAGCGTATTTTTAGCCGAACTTAAAAAACATGCGCCTGAAATTTATGCTAATTTGGAAAATTTCAATTTCACCCAGCAGGACACCATTGAATACAACCTGTTTGATAAAATGCCAAACATATCAATTGATTACGCCCTTATGGAAAAAACAAAAAATCTGGCGCTTGTGCCTTTAGCAAGTGACTGGAGCGATTTGGGCTGCTGGGAAGCTATTTACGATATTGACGAAAAAGATAAAGATGAAAATGTTAAAGTGGGCAATGTTTTGGCGCAGGATTGTAAAAATTCCTTGTTTTTCAGCTCAGACAGGCTCATAGCGAGTGTGGGGCTTGAAGATGTTGTTGTTGTGGAAACGCCTGACGCCATTTTGGCTTGCGCTAAAGACAGAGCACAGGATGTAAAAAAGGTTTATGACAAATTAAAAGAAATCAAAGATGAAACCCACCTTGTGCACAGAACGGTTTATCGCCCCTGGGGCTATTATACCGTGTTAAGCCAGGGTGAAGGGTATTTAACCAAAATTATTTGTGTGAATTCAAATGCGCAGTTGAGCTTGCAATCTCACAATTTCCGCTCCGAACACTGGGTTGTTTTATCCGGTGTTGCAAGGGTGACGCTTCGGGATAAAACTTTTATGCTGAAAGCAGGCTCCAGCATTGATATTCCCGTTAAGGTAAAACATTCTCTGGCAAACCCTTATAAAGAGGAATTAAAAATAATAGAAATTCAAAGAGGCTCTAAACTTGTGGAAGATGATATTATAAGATATAAAGATATTTATGGCAGGGTTCAATAATGGATGTATACCTGGGAATTGACGTGGGCTCTGTAACAACAAAAGCAGCCCTTGTGGATAAGAATGCAAAATATATTGACAGTTACATGTTAAGAACAGCGGGAAAACCAACCCTTGCCGTGCAAAATGTGCTCAGAGAGCTTTACGCCAAAAAAAAGGATGACTGGAAAGTTTGCGCGGTCGGCACAACGGGCAGCGGCAGAAACCTTGCAGGGGCGCTTGTTGGGGCTGATATTATAAAAAATGAAATCACAGCCCACGCGGTTGCTGCAAGCATAAATGTTCCAAACGTTCAGACAATTTTGGAAATAGGGGGGCAGGATAGCAAAATTATAATCCTGCGCGACGGCATTGTGACGGATTTTGCCATGAACACGGTTTGTGCGGCAGGCACAGGAAGCTTTTTAGACCAGCAGGCGGGCAGGCTGAATGTTAAAATTGAAGATTTTGGCGAAATTGCACTGCATTCAAAATCTCCCGCAAGAATAGCGGGGCGCTGCGGCGTTTTTGCGGAAAGCGATTTAATTCACAAGCAGCAGCTGGGTTACGGCGTTGAAGATTTGTTGTACGGGCTTTGCCAGGCACTTGTGCGCAATTACCTTTCAAACCTTGCTCTGGGCAAGGAAATTCTTCCTACTGTAACTTTTCAGGGCGGGGTTGCCACAAATGTGGGTATGGTAAAAGCTTTTGAAGAAGTTTTAAAAACAAAAGTAATAGTGCCTGAAAACCACCAAACCATGGGGGCAATAGGCGCGGGGGTTTTGGCTATGGAATACCACCAGTTTACGGGCAATAAAACCAAATTTAAAGGGTGGGAGATAAAAGATATGAAATTTAACTCTGTTGCCGCAACCTGCCCGAATTGTTCCAACAACTGCGAAATTATAACCATAGTTGAAGGCGATTTTGAAGTACCAGATTTTACACTTGGCGGCAAAATTAAAGATATCAAAGGAAATATTATAGCGCGCTGGGGCGGCACCTGCGGAAGATGGGATTTGAATTAAATCCAAAGCTTATCTACTGAATAAAGTCAAAATCTTCGGGTAGGCAAAAGACAGTTCCTTCCCCTTTTGCCTGATTTATTCTTGCATATTTTAAATTTTAATGATAGACTTTTAAAAGTAAGTTGGAATTACCTACAAAGGAGAAGACATGGAAAATAAAAAAGGTTTCACACTTGCAGAAGTTCTTATTACATTAGCTATCATCGGAGTTGTGGCAGCACTTACCATTCCAACAGTTGTAAAAAATTATCAAAAAACACAAACGATAACAAAGCTGAAAAAAGCTTACAGCACGCTAAGCCAGGCATACAACAATTCACAGGCAGAAAACGGCATGTATCAGACATGGGATAAGGGTGAAGATATAGGGCCCACAGAATATTTTGACAGATATTGGAAGTCTTATTTAAAAGTGCAAAAAATCTGCACAAGCTATTCTGATTGCGGGTATAAAAGCAATATGCCCTGGAAATCTCCCGTCGGCACTACTTTTGAGATGAATGTGGTTTACCCAAGCTTCAGAGTAACATTCTTAACATCTGACGGCCTGTTGTTTGTAATTTTTACACAAAGCGGAGCAGAAGTAGTCTCAAATACAAATATTTATGTTGATTTAAACGGTTCAAAAGAGCCTAATCAATTAGGCAAAGATTTATTTATGTTTGTAAGAACCGACAAAGGAGTTTTGCCACGCTGTTATAGTGATACTATGGATACTATTAACAATAACTGTTCAAAAACAGGGCAGGGCTTTTGTTGTGCGGCAAAACTTGCGCGCGACGGGTGGGAGATTAAGGATAGTTATCCTTGGTAAAATCGTCATTCTGAACTTGCACCTGCTTGTTGGCGAACTTGCTAGCCTTACAAGGCTGGGTTCTCGGAGAGGGCTTAAGAGTCTATTCAACGTTCTTGCCACCCGTTTCTTTTCTTTTTGGCGCATACAAAAAGCAAAGAAACGGGTGGCGCCCAAAGAAAAGAAAAATATGCGGCGCTGTGATGGGCGCAAACTATATTTCTAAGCTTACAAATGCTCAACAACTCGCCGCTTTTTTGTTAATTCAAAAAAGCGCCTCAAACAGTTTCGCTTATTACTGTTCGCTAACAAATATTGTTTGCTTGTTTGATATGTTAAAATTGTTCTTGTCACATCCGCACCGGCTGCTGCATAAAAAAAACTCCCTTTAGGGGAGTGAATTCTTTTATAGGAAGGGAAGGTTAGGAAGTTAGGTTTCGTTTTATAATCTTGTTTATTAAATGTTTTGTCTTACATATATATAAAGTATATTTTATATATAAAATTGCTTAAATAAGTATATAACTTTACAAAACTTAACGAAATGCCGCCCGGAATAAAATTCATAAGCTAGAAAAAAGCTGCCAAACCCCGAAACAGCCCTCGCAAATTCCAAAACAAAGCCGCCGATTAAATTCGGCGGCAAAATTTATGTTTATTAACTAAAATTATTGGAATAAAAAGTCGTAGAATTGCTGCAAGTTGCTTTTCACTTTTGAGCCCATCCAATCTAACATTAGGGCGTTATCTGCCGTAATTGTACCGTCAAGCGCCTCGTCAAGATAATCCATAAGGGCAATTTGCGCGGCTTGTTCTTTTGCGTCAATAAAACTATTGGAATCTAAGTCGAAATTATCAAACACGGGCTTAACATCGGCCAAAGTTAACGGCGCGTATTCTCCTGTGTCGTCTGCGTTTTGCTGTGCTAAAAATTCTTCGGCGCTTAAAACGCCGTCTTTTTGCCCTGTTTCATCCGCGATGTCCGCTTCATCTATAAGCGCCTGGCCTAAACCTTCGACGCCTTTTGTAAATGCTTCCGTTTTTGCGGACGATGCGGGGTCAAGCGCCTTATATTCATCGCTCATATATTGAAAATCGGGAATTGAGGTAAAATCGTCATAGGCTTGAAGAATATCTTCTAAAGACAGACGGGAGTCTTTAGAGTAATAATTTCCTTCGCTGTCTTGCCCCAGGCTTTCCATGGCATAAGAACAGTTATAGGCTTTTTCAAGGTTTTTTCCGCTTGTGTATTCCTTAAAGCTTTTTGCGGTTTCTTTTGCACTTGCACCCTTGGCGTAAAGCGCCGATATTTCAAACATAATTTGTATTCCTTTCAGGTTAAAATTAAAAATATATACTTTATATGTATATATAAAATAAAAGTTTGAAAAATAATTGACTTATTTTTACAAATAAACTTAACGATTTGTAATAAAATCAGCGAAAACCATTGGTTTTAATCACTTTAGCGCGTCGGCGCCGGAAACCACTTCTGTTAATTCCTGTGTAATTTGCTCCTGGCGGGCTTTGTTGTAATCTATTGTCAAAAGTCTTATCATTTCCTGCGCATTATTCGTGGCAGCAGACATAGCTGTCATTCTTGATGCCAATTCGCTTGCCATTGCTTCTAAAAGTGCCTGGTAAATAACGTTTGTGATATACATAGGAACAATTTTGCCCAAAATTTCTTCGGCATTAGGCTCAAATATCATTTCGGTATTAGTTGAAATTTTTATTTCTTCTTCGCCCTTATGGAATTTTTTGGGTATGGAGCTTTGAGCTTCGCAAGAAGGCAAAAGTGTCCAGTTTTCAACCTTATAGGTCATCATGTTTTGATAACGCGTTGTTATAAGTTCAATTGAATCCACTTTCCTATCAACATAAGCCTGCGCCAAATCTTCTGAAACCAC
>CAZYYK010000023.1:0-1833 GCA_964651135.1 uncultured Gammaproteobacteria bacterium
CCTCAGTTTTACATCAGAACAACTGACGTAACCGGTTCAATCAAGTTCAGCGGTGAAATGGTTATGCCGGGTGACAACATTGTTATGGAAGTTGAACTTATCGCTCCCGTTGCTATTGAGCAAGGTATGAGATTCGCGATAAGAGAAGGCGGAAGAACAGTTGGCGCAGGCGTTGTAGATAAAATTATGGCTTAGTTTTATACAACATAAATAAAAGACCGCTTTTTTAGGCGGTCTTTTTTAATTGTCTTCAACTTCTTTTTTAAGGGCAATCAATGTTTTTGTATCTAAATCCTGCGTATTATTTATAAATAAACTGTCAATCTGTTTATAAAAGGCGCTTAGAGCGTTTTGGAAACCGCTCCAATCCCCACAGGCTTTTAAATATTGTATTTTCCTAAAAGCCTCCAGAATTTCTTTTGGCGTAAAATCTTTATAAATTTTATCTTCAAAATCCAAAAATATTTTATCGGGGTCTTTTGTATTGCCCGCAGCAGCTTTTAAAATTTTCCCCTTAATTTTTGCAGCATCGGCATCTTCAGCTTCCCCTAAATTTAATGAAAAAGTGTATACCATATTTATAACAGGCTCTATTCGAATTTCACCCATAATATCGGGTTTTGTAAACCGTGTTGTTTCGTTCATCCAGGCGGTTTCATAATCAAAAGGAAGGAAACGGCCGCCCTCAACATCTATAAATAAATTTTCGCCTCCAAAATCTTGCACAAGCCCTGCATCTGCCGCAGATTTAATTTGCGCAAGGTAATCGTCATAAGCACTTTGAGGCATATTGGCTATTATTTTTGCATAGTTTGGATGCTGCGCATTTTTAAGATTTCTTTTTACCCCTTTTAACCTTTCAAGTATTTCATAGCTTGCCGAGCCATCTTCAATGCTTGCTAAAACGTGGTTTGCCTGTGCTTTTGGGGAAAAATTGTGTTCGTATTTAAAAACCGCGTTTGGTGAAATATTTATTTTTATGCCGTTAGATGCGCGCAAAGCATAATCAGTATTTGGAATTTCATAAACACAGCATTTTCCGCCCTTTCCTATCCTGTGCCCCTGCGCTTTGTTTATAACATCTGCAATCTGGCCGTTGCCGGCCGCTTCGCTCAGGTCTTTATAGAGTTTAGAATTTAAAAACGCGCGTGTTTTTGCTTCTGCTAAAAGCTTGCCGTGCAAGACATTAAGAGTTTTGCAATCTTTGGGGTTTGGAATTTGAAATTCGTTTTGAAATTGCGATATTTCTTCTAAAAGCCGCATTTTTTGCCCCATGGAATAATATTTATCTCTAAGCGCGTAAACTTCCCTTGTTTTATCGGCACTTAAGGAAGATGCTTTTGATTTTATTTCGCTCCGCCCTTCTTGCACCTGATTAACAAGCTCTTGGGTAAAATTTATTTTCTTGCCTTCAAGTGCCGCTTTTTCAAAATTTTCTAAGGTAATATCAGCATATTGCGCCTTTGAAATTTTTAAAGGAACTGCCGCGGCGTTATAAAAGACGGGCAATAAAGCAGCTTCTTTTTGCACTTGCGCAACTTCCCCTGCGGCGGGTTTTGTTATTGGGGGAGGCACAGGGCATATCGGGGGCATAATTCTTACTTCCTGCATGAAAAAAGCCTTTCTTATACCTTATAAAGCGCTAAAAAATATTTTTCGCCTATTTTACAGACCGCTGTTAAGTAATGTTAAGATTTTTGATGCCATTAAGAATAATCTCTTTTTCTTCTCCTTCTTCTAAATTATCTACTGACTTATTTATTATATCCTTAGTTAGATTTTGTTCTCTTAATAAAACTGCTCGGAGGGTGGCTTCTATCTCCACACTTGTAG